>RPPU01000081.1 GCA_003819975.1 Desulfobacteraceae bacterium | reverse complement strand
GTGATGTAATCGTCCGCGCCCAGTTTCAGGCCCACGACTTTGTCGATCTCCGCGCCTTTGGCGGTCAGCATGATAATGGGGATTTCTTCATTGTGGCCGCGGATGGCGCGGCATACATCATAACCGCTTTTGCCCGGCATCATGATGTCGAGAATCACCAGATCGAATTGGTCGGATTGAAAGAAGCGCAGGGCTTGCTCGCCGTCCGCGGCGGGCGTGGCCTGATAACCCTCGCTTTCTATGGTATCGATCAGACCGTTGCGGATATTGGCGTCGTCTTCGGCTACGAGAATATGAACGGGTTTCATGGGGTGTAACCTCTATTCGATTATGGTAAGCCTATGATTCGAACAGTAGGGGCGACCGGCCGGTCGCCCCTACCGCATAAAAAACGGTTACGGAGTTTCTGAGTTCGCGCAGGGTATCAAAGCGGTAAAACAACTTCCGCCGCCTTCACGCGGTTCATAGAGCAAATCGCCGCCCAATCCGCGCATCAATCCCCGGGCAATGCTCAGCCCCAAGCCCGAGCCGGGTTGTTGGGCGGTCAACGAGTCGTCCACGCGATGAAATTTTTCGAAAATCCGGGAGCGATGCGCGGCCGGTACGCCCGGACCGCGGTCCATGATCCGTAAGCGGCAATAACCCGGGATTTGATCGAGGATCACTTGAATCTCGCCGCCGCCGGCCGCATATTTCACGGCATTATCCGCCAGGTTCAGGAACACTTGCTCGATGGCGTCGCGGTCAAAACGGGTCGGCAAAGCGCCGCTGGGGAGCTGTTCCTTGATCTCCAAACCGGCGGCCTGGATGCGGGGGCGCAGGCTGTCGATCCATTCGCGGATAAAGGCCGAGAGGTCCAATTCTTCTAAATGGTATTTTTTGCGGCCCTGTTCCAGACGGCTGAAATTCAGGACATTGTTGACCAAGCGGGTCAGGCGTTCGCTTTCAGTCAGAATGACCTGAAGGTAGTTCTTTTTCTTTTGCGGGTCTTTGATGCGATCCTCGTTCAGCAGTTCCGTATACATGCGGATCGTCGTCAACGGGGTTTTTAGTTCATGGGACACATTGGAGACAAAAGAAGTTTTTTGTTGGGCGTCTTTCAGGTTGCGATGGGCTTGCCAAATCAGCAAAAAGCCGCCCAGGATAACGGCCGTGACAAAAATGGCGAGCAGTAAACCGGAAAGAATCAGAAATCCGCGTTTGGATTGGGCCGCCGGTCCGCCTTCCGTGAAATAGACGATGATCTGCCAATTGGGGAGTTCAGGGGCAAGGCCCACGGTCATCTCGGGTTTGGCCGTATTCTTCAGGATGGCGTCTCCGGATTGGTGCAACACGCGGCCCCGGCCGTCCTGAAGCGCATAGATCGTCCCGGAAGGCGCGGCAGCGGGGAAATCGGCAATCAGGCGCGATAAAACGGTCATCAGTTCCAGTTCAACGCCGTAGGTCACTCCATTGGTTCGGTTTTGAACCCAGCCCAGGATATAAAGACTGTTTTCCGAAAACCAGGGGATCCAACCGCCGCTGAGTTCGGAGTGCTCGACCGCATTGGAAGAAAGGCGACTGTTCTGGGCCAGATCGATCAATTCTTTGCGACCGGATTTGGAAAGTTTTTGATTTTGCGATTCAGCGGGTAAAGCGGCTTGTCCCGCATGCGCGGCGGCGTTGTTGCCGCTCTCGGCCCATTGGGTATCGGCTGTTTGCCAGGCTATACGGCCGGAGAACAAAGCCTGGTAACGTAAAACAAACCGGCCTTGTTCGGACGTTACCGGAGCGCCTAGTTGCGGGTATTGCAAGCCGGCGTTCGATTTCCAGATAAAGGCATTGCGAATCAGGGGATTGTTTTCTTCCCAGTCAAAGAGGGCTTCTTGCACCCGTTCCGGAGGCAAACGATGCAGGGCTTGCAACAATTCAGCTTCCATAGCCGCGACACCGGCCTGTAAAGTCTCGGCCAGGGATCGGGCCCTCTCCTGGGCCGAAGCGCGGGCCGCCTGATTGATTCGTTCCTGTTCATGTTGCAGTAAATAAAAACCGGCCAGGCCGAGCGTCAGGGTCGGAATGAAGAGGAGCAGCCAATAGAGGATGATGGTGCGTTTGGTCATGGGTCATCTTACCATAGTAACGGTCGATATTCAATCGGGTTGGGAACTTGTCCCTTGAGTCCGCTACGGTTCTATCGATTCTCCAACGGGCGTTTTCTTTTTAATTGCGGAACTCAAGGATAGGTTCGTTCTACTCCAAGCTCATCAGGCTTATCATGGTTCTATGGCTGCCCTCTTTGAAATCCGGGCCGAATCATTTTTATTCCTTTTATATCTCCATTGAAAACAGGAGGCGGGTTCGCCCCCTGTTTTATTCATTTGTGCGACTTTCAAATGCCCGCAGGTTAATTGGATTTCTGCTGGTTTTTCATTTGATAAGATTTAGTTCGTAAGACTTTACGGTTTTTGTTGGTCATGCCTTGTTTTTGAATATCCTCAGCCTGTTGGCTAATCTCTTCCGATTTTTGGATCATTTCGGCGTCATTGTTTTGCAAGCCGAAATCCCTCAATTGCTCGGCGGAGTTTTGTAAGGCCTGAACGGCTTCGTGCTTTTGGCCCTTGTCCGATAAAATGATGGCCTGTTCCTGGGCCATGACATTCAGGTTCAATTGATAATCCTTGGCAACCGCCACATTCATCGAGCGGTTGACTGCGTTTAAGTCGCGGCTGAAACGGGCCGAGGCCTTGGCGCTGGCGGTTTCGTTCTGCTTGTTAAATGGGTTTTCATAAGAGATGCGCGCCAAGGCGATATCCCTACTCTCGCCTTCTTTCCCGCCGGCCACTTCAACTTCCACTATGGCGTATTTTTTGCTGCCGCCATAGAGCTGGTTCAGATAAAGCTCCACGTTGTTGCCGCGGATGCGGCCTTCACGGCCGATGATGGTCAGGGGCCGCACGCCCTCCGGACATTCGATGATGATGTGGACGCGGCGGGCCACGACATTCAGCACATCGCCCAGTTCGGCCGCAAAGATATGGGGCAGGTCGCGGCCCGATTCCACGAAATAACTGTTGCCGTCGCTGTTCTGCGAGAGGCGGGTCATTAGATCTTCATTATAGTCCATGCCCACGCCCACGGTGGTGACCGAGATATCTTCTTTGAGCAGAGAGGCGCCCAGCCGGCCCAGGTCATCGGGGCTGTCCGGACCGACATTGGCCAAGCCGTCCGACAAGAGGATAATGCGGTTGATGTAACCGCGGTTCAGGTTTTTGCGCACCTCGGCGGCACCCTGGCTGACTCCGCCGAACAGGGCCGTATTGCCGCCGGCATAGATCCGGCGGATGCGGGCCTCGATCCATTCGATATTGCGTGCGCTTTGAGCCGGCACAATGGTTTCCACATTGTGGTCGTAAATCACCAAAGAGAAAAGATCGGCTCCACCCAAACGACGCAAGGCTTCGATGGCGGCATCTTTGGCTTTTTCAAGCTTTTCACCATTCATGGATCCGGAGCGGTCCAGGACAATGGCGAGGTTTACAGCCGGACGCTCGATTGGACGTGAAGCCGGCGGCGGGTCCAAAGTAATCTTGACGATGGCTTTATGCAGACCGCCGGCCGGCAAGATTCCGCGATCGATGTCCACCCGGCAACCTACGGAATTGGCCGCCCCGGCTGAAAAGGACACAAAAAGCGCTAAGCTGAAAATCAGCCCGGATAAGATCGCAATCCTCGCGGTACTTGAATTTCCGAATATTTTTTTTTGCATGATTATCCCCTCCCTTTCATTCTGTTTGTTTACTGAACCGGATGCGGGTCTTTATTAAGACCCTTCGGTTCCATATTCGATTCAGATCAGTTTATGATCTTTCAGGGGATTTATTGTCATAGGGACGTAAAATGAATGTAAAAAGAATGTAAAAATGTTTTTTCAGCCCTGAAAAACATAGGGCCGAAAAAACATGAATTCCGGCAAGGATTGCCGGAATAAGCCCGTACGATGGTAAGGGATTGATCATTGACCTTTTACTTATCGACAACCCGGGATTTCTAAAAATACACTTTATCAGCAACGGCCTTAGAGAAACGAATCGTAAAATTACCAAAGGCTTATTTTTAGAAATCCCCATGTCGATATGGTTTAGCCAAGCGATTAAAAGTTTTTTCGGTCCTCAAAAACACGGAGTCGAAAAAACATTAGGGGCTGATCAATCCTTTATATAGAAAGACCAGATAGGCGCCGGTCAGGATATAACCCATAAAACGCGGCAGGCGGCCGAGAAATAGAATGAAAAAGAAGTGCAGGATGCCGGCGCCCAATAAAATAAAGATGCTGAGTTGAAAATAGACCGGGATTTGAATGGCTTTAAAAAGGGCGAAAAGACCGACACACATGGGAATACAGATATGGCCGTCGCCGATCTGGGAACTGTAAACGATATCGGGACGGGCGATCTTGGCGTAATAAAAAGCCATCAACCCGTTGGGCATAACCATCAAAAAACCGCTCAGCCAACCCAGGTTTTTGAAAACGAAAATGCCGCTGCGATTGTGACCGATCCAGGTCACCAGGCTCTCAATGCTGAGATAAACGCCGTAACCGCCGGCAATGATCAAGACGATATCGATAATCATCAGCCAAGGCAGCCGGCGTTCCTGGCGTACGTTGGTTTTCAATACTTCGAACACATGAAAGAGCTGCCAGAAGAAGAAGAGGCCGACCAGGACCAGACCGTCGGCCAGATCCAAACGTTTGTCACGGGCCAGGGCCCACAGAACGCCGGTAAAAAAGAGCATACCGATCAGAGTCAACAGGACCGCCAAACGGTTCAGTTGATTGATTTTGTCCAGATTGCGGTTCATTTTCTTCTTGCCGGATTTTGGGGGAATGATGTGCATGGACCAAAAAATAGCGGGCAGACCGAGCAAAAGGGTCAGGTTGGTGACATTGTTGACCAGACAGTTTTCCAACACCAAGGTGCCGTTGCCGCCGGAAAATCCCATGAAATAGGCGAAGATCAGGTTTGAGAGTCCGGAACAGTAAGGCATGATCAAGGTGCCCAAGACCGTGCCTTCCAGGCCGTTTTTCTCCAGGGCTCCCAAGCGCCAGATCATTAAAAAAGAGGCTGCAAAAAACAACCCCAAAGAAAACCAGGGGTCGTTTTGATGAGCCGCGGTCATGAAATGATTTATTTCAGGGAGATTCACCAGGTCCTATCCTATGTGACCGGTTTCGGTCGGGTTTGAAGAACAAGCGCGGGACGATGATGCTTGATAGTTGCGGTTTGGGTCAAGGCTTTAGATCAAATAACCCTCCAATAATTTTGCCCAACGTTTTTTGAGGTCATGATAATCCGCAACCCATTGCTCAAGAAATTCGGCCTCCGATCGCGGAATATTCATTTCCGCGGCATAAGCATAGGTTCTTTCTTTTTCAGCCAGGGTGAAATTCCCGTCCAAGGAAGCCAGAATGATGCAATCCCGGATCACGGCCAGGGCGGTCGCGCGCGAAATTTTGAGCTGGCTGAACGAAAAGCGTTTATCGATTTCAATCCAAAGCATCTCCGTGTCGATTCCCAAACGTTGGGCTTGTTTTTTTACATAATCGAATTCGCGCGGCCCATTATCTTTATCGGCTTTGGCGACCGCAATCAGGATCTTGACATATGTTTCCGCGTCAAAGTCCTTGTGAGCGCTCTCCCGAGCCAGGATATCCGTCATTTTTTTTCCTCCTTTTAATGATCGACTTATTTCATATAACCGTCCCGGCATTGTAGCAAATATCCTCTTTTTCGACAAGTCTAATGAGTTGGCTTTGCCTTATTCCGGTTGATCTATTACCCGATCAGGGTCCGGAGATGCTCGGGTCTTATCCAAAAATGTTTTTATCTGCAGATGACCGGGTGCCACGTTGACTCGAACCGCCCCGACTTGATCTATCCGCAGAGTTTGACAGCCAAGTTGCCTCAGTCTCTGCAAGACCCCGGCATTGGGAAAGCCAAAAGCATTCCGGCTGCCCGCGGAGACGATGCACCATTTTGGCTTAACCGCGCTTAAGAAGAATTCGGAGTTGGAAGATATGCTCCCATGGTGGCAGGCCAGTAAAATCGTGCTTTGCAGTTTTTCGCCAAACCGGGCGGTCACTATCTCTTCACCTTTTTTTTCCAAATCGCCGGGGAAGAGGAAAGATTGTCCGCCATATTCCAGTCTGAGCACCAGGGACTGGTCATTGGAAGAAAGCACAGGGCCGGGGTCCGTGTCGGACGGCGGTTCTCCCAAGGGGTGCAGCACTCGGGTTTTGACGCCGGCGATCTCGCGCTCAGCCTGTAAATCCCGGGGTGCCAGTTTTTGAATCTTGCGATCATCCAGAATGCGCAGCAACTCCCGGTAGGAGAGACCTTTTCCCGGAGCGCCGTTCCACCAGAATTCCTTGGGTTTAAAATGGGCGGCGATAAAACGCAGGCCGTTCATATGGTCTGCTTCCGGGTGGGTTAAAACCAGATAATCGATTTTTCCTATTTTAGAAGAGAAAAGGGCCGGAGCCAGCACCATTCGGCCGACATCGAAATCATCCTGGGGAAAACCACCGCCGTCGATCAACATGCGCTCCCGGCCCGGAAATTGGATGAGGGCGGCGTTGCCTTGACCCACGTCGAAATAGGTTACCCGCAAACTCCGGTCGAACCGCGTTTGATAAAGCCAGTAGCCGGCATCCGCGCCGGCTATCAAGAGAACCATTCCCAGGCCGATCCGGCACCAGGTCCGGCGTTTGAAGAAAAAAATGAAAAAGAGCAGAGCATAAAATAAAACAATCTCCAACACATTGGGCCGGATGGTCCAGATGGCGGAATATTCAAAATCGGCCCAGAAGCGGATCACGGCCATGGCCGCCTGCAGGCCCCAATCCGTGACCTGCAAAACCCAGTGGGCCAAGCCCGGCGCCAGAGGCAGCAATAGCGCGGCTAAAAGGCCCAAAGGAATAATCCAGAAGCTGAAAAAAGGCAGGACGGTCAGGTTGGCGGGCACCACCACCAACGAGGTGCGGTAGAAGTAATAGGCCGTGAGCGGCAAAACCAGAAGCGTTGCGCCCAGGGTCACGGCCAGGGCGCCAACCGTGGATTGGTAAAGATATTTTATGATTTTTTTATATCCGCTATCGGCCGGCGGAAAGGCGGGCATTTTGTTGAATATCACGGGAGTCAGCCAGATCAAGCCGATCACGGCCGTAAAAGAAAGCTGAAAAGAGATGCTGAAAATCGCCGCCGGGTTGATCGCCAGGATGACCAGGGCCGCCAAAGCCAGGGTGGACCACAGATCTTTTTCCCGACCGATCACAATGGAAAACAGATAAGCCAAAACCATGATCATGGCCCGTTGGCTCGAATATTCCAGACCGCTTAGCCCGGTATAGAGAATCACCGGAAAGGCGGTCAGCACGGCGGCTGTTTTGCGGATATCGAGGGCCAGAGTCAGGCCGTAGAAGCGGGTCAGCAGCCATTTCAACGGGAAAAAAACAAGACCGGCCACCAAAGCGATGTTGAACCCGGACACGGCCAGGATATGTCCGAGCCCGGTTTTGTTAAAGTGCTCCCGGGTTTCAGGGTCGATTTCCTGTTGTTCGCCCAAAATCAAAGCGCGCAACAAGGCTTGGTCTTGGGGTTCGAGATTTTGTTTGAAGAAGTCGCGGATCGGTTTTCTGATTTTTTCAAGGATATGCAAGGGGAATCCCAGATTTCCTTTGCCCATGGGCACGATCGACCGACCGTCAGAGATCGCGGCGGAGCAGACTAAGCCCTTTAAATCCATGGCGCGGACATAATCATATTGTCCGGGATTATTAAAATTTCTGAACGGACTTAAGCGGGCCGGGAAACGAATGCGGTCTCCGGGTGAGCATTCCGTGGTATGGTTATAGACGGTTATTTGGATTTTTTCATGAACGATTTGGGTCCCGGACGGGTCGATTCGTTTTTCGACCTGAACAAAAACCCGGGCTTTCTCGGAAAAAAGACGCGGTGGTTCCAGAACCGTGCCTTCCAAAACAACCCGGGAGCGGGCAGCGGCCAAAGGGCGCAGAACCGAATCCGGCTCTTTATCCATGGCGAGCCAGGTCCCAAGAACAAAGAACAATATTAGCAATAAAGGGCCGAGCAACGAAGGCGGTATAAAAAACAACGCGATAGCCATCAGGATTATCAAGCCGAGACATAAGCCGGAAAGAACAGGGCTGTCCGAAAGCCAGAGCGTGCGGCAAAGAATCCCCAGGATCAGGGCGATCAAAAGGGGGATCAACGGGCGTTCAAATATAGGGAGTTTTCTCAGCATGATCTCTGCTTAAAATCATATAGAACGCTGCAACTTCATTTCAAATGCTTTGTTTGCGAAAGAAACCGTTTTATTAGATCATTATCGTTTTATCGTAGAATTTTTTAATATTATTGGTTTTGATATATTCGAATGCTTTTTTTGCATAGAAATATCCCAAAGGAAAACTTGGATACATCAGGTAGAGATATAGTTTAAGGCAGGCGAACCCCATTTTGTTTCTTGAAATAATATTGTAGCCGATGAAAAGATGGAAGAAAGATACAATTCCGATAAAGATTTTGCCGGCAAAATAGAAATCCGAATCATTAGAAAATGTAAAAAGACATGCTAACCCGGCTGTTCCTAATATGATAATGAGCAAGCCGAAATTTCTAATGGGTTTAAAGAGATTATAATCAAGCATTTTTATTCCCTTTGAGAATATATGAAGATATCATCGGTTAAAATAAGACGAATTTTCTCGATAGGCAGCTAATTCCTAAAAAAATCAATGTATTAAGGCTTGTAAGGTCTTTTTTGATTTTTTTAGGATTTATTATGTATGTTTTATTATATTATTTGGATAATTCCAAGCATAAATCCATAGACCGGGAGATAAGGGGAAGATGCAGTTTTTGGCCGATGCCATGTTGGGGAAACTGGCGAAATGGCTGAGGGTCATGGGCCAGGACTGCCATTATCAGTCTTTTAATCGGCCCGCAGAATGGGAGGCGTTACTTAAAGAAAAACGAACGTTATTGACCCGGCATGTCCGCTCTTTTGAATCACACCGGGACCAAGCTGTTTTCATCCATTCCGACCATGTGGCGGAGCAGCTCCGGGAATTGAAAACAACCGGGGTGATTGCGGCTTCCGCTTCCCCGAATTGGTTCTCGCGTTGTCTGATTTGCAATACGCCCCTGGAAAAGATCGAGTCGGACGCAGCGCAAGAATTTGTTCCGGAATATGTGCTGCATTCGGTAGAAAACGGATTCAGCTTTTGCCCGGTTTGCCGGCGGTTTTTCTGGCCCGGCAGCCATCGGCGGACCATGGAGAAGCAATTGCGGGAATGGGGGTTTCCTATAAAGGCGGGATAGGGGAAATATGAGAAAACGTGAAAGGGTGCAAAAGAAGGAGGAATGATGATCGATTCCATTTTAATGTTGTTGCTGCTGGTCGGGCTGGAGCTGGTTTTAGGTGTCGATAATATTCTGGTGATCTCGATTTTTGTGGGTCGGTTGCCGGCGGGCCAACGCAATCGGGCTCGGATTATCGGGTTGAGCTTGGCTTTTTTGGCCCGAATCGTCATGCTGTTTATTTTGCTTAAACTCTCCGGCTTGACCCAAAACGTCATGGGCGTGCTCTCCGTCCGCGATTTGATCCTGCTTGCAGGCGGATTGTTCCTGATCTGGAAAGCGGTGACTGAAATCCATCATACCGTCGAACTCAAGGAGGAGCAAACGGTTTTGCCAAGCTATACGGCCAAGACTTTCCGCTCCATCATTCTGCAA
Organism: Desulfobacteraceae bacterium; assembly: GCA_003819975.1. The sequence continues at coordinate 1,956 of RPPU01000081.1, read as the reverse complement.
ATTGTGTTGCTGGATATTGTGTTCTCCATCGATTCGGTCATCACGGCTATCGGCCTGACCGATAAGCTCTGGATCATCATTGCCGCGGTCATGCTCGCTATTTTAGCGATCTTGGCCTTTGCCCAACCGATCGGCGAATTCCTCATTCAAAGGCCCTCCTTAAAAATTCTGGCCTTGGCTTTCCTGATCACCATCGGGATCACCATTTTCATGGAGGGCTTGGATCAGCACGTGCCCAAAGGTTATATTTACCTGCCCATGGGATTTGCGCTTTTTGTGGAAATGTTGCAACTGCGGTATGAACATAATCGGAGACAAAAAAGTCGGACGAAAAAAGAATAACCGCTATTTTTTTGAGATGCTTATCACTTTTACTCGGCTTATTCACGGTCATCCTTCCGGCCATGGAGATATTGAACCTTATCGGCAAATAATCAATTGTTTTTCTATCGAAAATCACGGTTTTTCAGGGTTTCAAGTCGACTTGAAGTTTTTTTGCAGGACTTTTTTTTAGGATCCGTAGGGGCAGGTTTAAAACCTGCCCCTACCCTGATTTAAGAGGCGGCGTTGTCTTTCAATGACTTTATGGTCATGCCTGCAAACCGGGCATCGGCGGAGGCGTCGGCTGCTCGAACATATCCCGATAAGCCGCAAAATAGGCGCCGAAGATGAGGGGTTGCAGAAATAGGACACCGATATAACAACAACACATGCCGGCAAATGAAAAAGCCATCACCGCAACTCCCATTCCGGTCATCTTTAAGAAATTGGCCCAACAAGCTTTGAAAGCGGTTTTCACCGCGTCCCAGGCTTTACATTTGCGTTCGACGATCAGGAGGAAGCTGAATTGCATGGGCACGGCTATAAAACAAAACAAAAAAAGACTTAATAAGACGAGCAAAGTCAGGACGCCGACGGCGATAAATTTGAGGGAAGGGTCCTCCTGTTGAAAAGCGTACACGAGACCGCCGATATTGAGAATCAGGAAGACGGTCAGCGGGAGGGCCGCCGCCAACATAAAAGCCAGATAAATAAGTGTGACCAGAAAGCTTTCCAGAAAATAGTCAAAACCTTTAAACAAGTGCTCGAATTTTAATTCTTCGTTGCATTCCTTTTTTAAAAAACAAAGAAAAATCCCGCACATCATAGGGCCCATCAGGATTCCCAAGGGCGCCAAAGAGCCCAGGAGAATACCCACAACGGTCAGCCCTAAAAAAAGCCAGTATTGGCTTCTGATCAGATCCCGGCTTTGACTGAAATAATCGAGGATACTGTGTTGCGCCTTGCGGTGAATGACGGTTTCGGTATTCATGAAAGCTGGCCTCCTTGATTTCAAATCGGTTTTTGCGAATGTTGTATCGTTCTGCGGAGCTTTGACCGGGAAATAAAAACAGTACAGGGGTAAATCCCCGGCTATGCTACGGTCCGCTTTTTTTTAGGGCCGTAGGGGCGATCGGCTCCGTAGAGCCGAATGGTTCACCGGCTCTGCGTCGGTCGCCCCTACCATCCTCAGGCTCATCTCAACCAACTCCAACCCAGGACATTCTGCAGGCTTGGACCGGGTAAAGCGCAAAGCAAAAGCAGCAGGGTCTCCAGTAATTCATTGCTTGCACCCAACAAATCTCCGGTAATGCCGCCGAAGGTTTTTTTGAAGCGGGCTTTTAAAAGCAGGGTCATTATCCAACCGATCAGCCAGAGCACCAGACCGATCGGGCCGAAATAAACGACCGCCAACAACAGAAACAGATAAGCGCCCAGCAGTCGTTTAAAGGAAGCACCCGCAACAAACGGTTGACCCATGCCGGATTCAGGCCGGGCATAGGGCAAGCCGACCAACAAGTCCACCATCAAGGCCCGGGAAATTCCCGCAATCAGGATAACCCATACGAAAGTCCCGGAAGCGACAAGCCTCAAAAAGAAAATATATTTGGCAAGCAGAGTCGCAACCAATGCCAG
>RPPU01000080.1 GCA_003819975.1 Desulfobacteraceae bacterium | reverse complement strand
GCCCTGGCCGGTCAGGATGATCACGCGCACCCGGTCGTCTGCTTTGGCGGTTATGAGACAATCCTGCCATAAGTTGATCATTTCCGGGCTAAAAGCGTTCTTGGCCGCGGGTCGGTTTAGGGTGAGAACGGCCACAGCGCCCTCCAGGCGATACAAAACATGAGCGGTGTTCATGGTTGGTTTCCTTTCGTGCGGGAATAAATAAGGTTCATCAACAAGGCGGCGCTGAAAAGTACTGCCGACAGAATAAAAACCGCGAGCAATCCGAATTGGATCATTACGAAATAACCCAACAGCGGTCCGGCCAGGCCGCGTAGGCCGGTGCAGGAAACATGAAACCCCTGATAAAGGAAAGAGTCGGCGTTTTGCGCAAAATGAATGGTGCCCAGGTTCCAGAGAATGGTGATGCCGCTCAAGCCCAGGGAATAAAAAAGAAGTCCGGCAAAGGCGAATGTCTTGTGTTGGGTGAAATAGGAGAGAATGAAAAAAAGAGGATAAAAAATCAGGATCGCGTAGGAAAAGCTGCCGATCTTCCAGACATTGATGCGGTCGTATATTTTTCCGGCAAAGGGGATGGTCAATAAGATAAAAATCTGGGAATAGACGCCCATGGCCTGGGCCATTTCAAAGTAGGACAGCTTCAGGTTTTTGATGAGAAACAGGGGCACAACCGGAACGCAGACCATGTAGGCAAAGCCGTAAACCATGAAGATGCTTTCAAACATAATGAATTTACCGTTTTTGAAGATCTTCGATAGTTCATTTTTAAAATCAAGTTGCTTACGAAGCGCTTTAGTCGGATAAACTATTTTGGATTCGATCTTGTAGAAAATGAAATAGGTAACCGCGGCACTGGCCGCGATGACGGGCAGGATGAATCGGTAATGACCGGCTGAAAAATCCAGCAGCCTTCCGACGATAAGCGAGGTGGCCATGGAAAAAACCATCAGGATCATGCGGGCGATGCCGAAAGCGAATCCGCGGTTCGCGGCCAGGTAATTCTGAAAAAAATTATTAAGAACCGGTACCTGAATACAAAAGAGTCCATGGAAGAAAAAAAGGAAAATGAGAAAAACAGAGCTGTCCGTGATCAAAAAGGAGAATATAAAAATAAAGCGACCCAAAAGATAGCCCCAAAACAGAAGGTTCCTTTTGCTTCGGTTGGTGAAAAAGTAAGAGATGAAAAATGAAAAAACCATGGTCGCGTTGGCGATGACGCCGATGAGGCTGATTTGGTAATCGCTCGCTAAAAGAGCTTTTTTTGCGATGGTTTCTTGCATGACCAGGATGCCCTGGGTCACGCCGTCGAACATGGAGGCAATCAAAATCAGCAGCATCAATTTGAGTTCCGGCTTGCTGAAGCCAAGTTTTTCAAAAATGGACATGATTTTCAAGAGGTTAAAAGGTTATTCATCAGGCAAAAAGAATTCGGGAAAACCCGTGTTCTTAAAGCGCGCAAGCATAGCGTATCCGATTTTGAAAAGCCAGAATTTTCTAGCAAGGGTCCCGGGTCGCGTGCAAAAGGGAAACCCTTTGTTTTTATTCGGATCGGGTGTTTAAGATAACGCTTCCAAAGGCGCTTGATTTACTTGCCGATATGTGGGAAAATAGGCGCGACTGAAAAGGGAGCGCAGGGGGTCCCGCGTGCCATTGACAATAAGCCTATCGAATGGCTCAAGGCGAACGAAACGGAGAATCGAAAAACACTTTTTGCGAGAAAGACCATGAACCGGAATCTTGCATTGAATATTATTTTGGCGTTATTTGTTCTTCTGCTGGGGTGCGGTCGGAGCGATAAACCGCAGAGCAATGCGACTTCCAATGATTCCATCAGCACGGCTCCTTTTGACATCGATAAAGTTCCTGAAGATTTACGCGACCTGGCGCCGCTGGCCCAAAAATGGGGTAACCCCGATGATGCCGGCCGTGCCGCATTAATCGAATCGGCTTCGGCCGCGGATTTACAAGTCTTGCGCGATACGGTCGTACCGCGGACAACCCGGATCACGGAGTGGCTGGACTCTTTTCCACACAATACCCTAAGCAATGAAGCGGCTGCTTTTATGTATTTACTGGAGTTGATCGACGAGTTGTCAAACGAATAAACCTTTAATAAAAAATCACTGGGGCGGCATGCTGATGGATGCCAATCCCGGTCCCACCGTGTTTAACGTTTCTTCGGCCTTTGCGCCCACATGGACGGGGGTTATGGCCGCGCCGCTGCCGGCCGCGCAGAGCGACAAAGGGCCGACCGGCTGTTCTCCGCCCTCGAGTCCGGAAAAGAGGACCGTTGTGTTCTGACCGGTGACCAGAGTGGTTAGCAGAAAGGCGGGAATCGCCGCATGAGCCTCTGAGATGGAAAAAAGGCTTCCCAGAGAAAAAGGGCGAAAGCTCGTCATGGCGTCCGCATTGGGGGTTACAGCCAAGGCAAAATCCGATCCATGAACCTTGCAAAGAGCCGTGGGTGTTTTAATCTCGTAATGGATATCTTTGCCCGCCAGGGGAGAAATGATAAAACGGGCCCGGCCGTAAAAAAAGCTGAGCCGGGTCGAACGGTCCTTTTCCTGAGGAGTATAGAGGCATTTATCGATCGTCAACTTGCCATAGGCTGCCAAAGAAAAAACCGATTGATCCTGCAAGCCCACCTGAATCCGGGATTGTTCATCGGTTACGATCAGGTCGCCCATATAAAGCGGGTAATCTTTTTTTAATACATAGGCGATATAGCTGCCTTGATGAACCACGTACACTTGGCCTTGTTCTCCCTGCACCATGCCGATCGCGGGACCTTTGCCCTCGACAAATCCGTCTTGCAATATAATGCCGGGGGGCATCAGCGGTTTGACCGGCTCGAATTCTTTTTGAAAGCTTTCCAAGAGCATTTCCGGCGTGGCCGTCAACTGGGTCACGCTGATGCCGTTTTTAAGAAAAAGAAACAAAAACAAAATAAAAAACAAGCTGATCAATAGATTTCTTTTTTGCATGGTTTGTCTCCTTCCAAAAGACCGAGTAAAAACGAAATAGCGTACTCTTGTTTTTGGCTTGCCTTAAGCCGGGCTCGGTGCGCGTCATTTTTTATTTTGAAACAGAACCGGATGGCCTTATGGACCCTATGGGTTTTACGTATGCAATATCTTTGCCATTTTGACCCTGGGCTAAGATCTCCCCTATTTGAAAGCAGGGCGGTGACAGGGCGATCCGGATGAAGAGGTAAGAGCCAAAATAATAAATTATTTTACAATAAGGATGTTAAGGGCCGGCAAACCCGACCTCTTTGTCATTCCGCATCACGAGCCGGGCGCCGATCACGAAAACCCTTTCTTGACACCTAGACCCCAGCGCTGTTACATTGCCGGAAAAACCGGAAATGGATCAAAAAATCTGGACACATAAGAATTTTAACCCTTTTTAAAAACTAAAAGTACGGTCGGAAAATAAAAGGGCGCGAGTAAAACAAGCCATGTCCAAACCTCCAAAAATCGTCTTTGTTTGTCAAAGCTGCGGATATCAGGCCCCCAAATGGCTGGGCCGTTGCCCGGACTGCAGCTCCTGGAACTCCTTTGCCGAAGAACGGCCGGCGCTCAAAACCGGCCGCCATCCGGAACTTTTTCTCGAACAACCCCAAGCGCTTCAGGATATTTCTTTGGATCCCCAGATCCGGATTAAAACCGGAATTCTCGAATTTGACCGTATTTTGGGCGGCGGAATCGTGCCGGGTTCGCTGGTTCTGATCGGCGGCGATCCCGGTATCGGCAAATCCACCCTAGTGTTGCAGGTCGCGGCCCGCTTCGCGCTACAGGGCTTGAAAGCGCTCTACTTCTCCGGGGAAGAATCGGCCCAGCAACTCAAACTGCGTTCCGAACGCCTGGAGATCCAATCCGACCAGCTCTTTGTTTTATGCGGCACCTGCCTGGAACATCTGCTTGAAAAATTGGAGGGCATGAGTCCGCGCTTGCTGATCGTCGACTCCATTCAGACCGTCTACACCGAGACCCTGCCCTCCGCGCCCGGCAATGTCGGCCAGATCCGCGAAGTCACTCTGCGCCTTTTAACCTGGGCTAAAAAATCGGGCGTACCGACTTTTTTGATCGGGCATGTGACCAAAGACGGCGCCATTGCCGGACCCAAAGTTCTGGAACATTTGGTGGATACGGTCCTTTATTTCGAAGGCGAGCGCCTGCAGTCTTTCCGTATTCTGCGGGCGGTTAAAAATCGTTTCGGCGCCACAAATGAAATCGGCGTTTTTGAGATGCTGGGATCGGGGCTGCAGGAAGTCAATAATCCCTCGCGGCTCTTTTTGGAAGAACGGCCCGAAGCCTCTTCGGGTTCCGTGGTTCTGCCCTGTCTGGAAGGGAGCCGTCCGTTGCTGGTCGAGCTCCAGGCCCTGGTCGGTCAAAGCCCCTTCGGCATACCCCGGCGCACTGCCATTGGAGTGGATGCCAACCGGGTCTCGCTGCTGGTGGCGGTCCTGGGCAAGCGCATGGGCATGGAAATGGGGGGCCAGGATATTTTCGTGAATGTGGCCGGCGGACTAAGAGTGGATGAACCGGCTGCGGACCTTGCGATTGTGGCAGCTATGATCTCGAGTTACACCGACCGGCCCGTGGCCCGGCGCATGGCGATCTTCGGCGAGATCGGTTTGGCCGGTGAAATCCGCGGGGTGAATCAGCCTGAATTGCGGCTTAAAGAGGCGCAGAAATTGGGCTTTACCAAATGCATTCTGCCCAAAAGCAATCTAGCCGGCCTGGGGCCCGGGGTGGAGATGGAATTGGTCGGAGTGGATAAAGTAAAAGGCTTGCTGGAAGTGCTGTTTTGAAAAAATTTAGGAAACGCCTCGCGCAAAAGACGTCATTTCCGAAGACTCTGAAATGACTTCAGTGACGCCAAGCCGCAGAGATTTTTTATTACTTTTTTTTAAAACACGGCAGGTTCAAAGTTATAGATTCCAGATTCAAGATTCAAGATTCAAGATTCAAGATTCAAGATTCAAGATTCAAGATTAAAGATTAAAGATTAAAGATTAAAGATTATATTCTCCGGATCTGAAATTTCTTTGCAGGTTATTCTGAATTCTGACTCCTGAATTCTGTCTACCTAAGCAGTGACTACGACTATACAAGTATCCGCACTCTGATGAGCCGGTACAATCATTCGGCCGGTACTAAATTTTCTTCCGGTATTTTTTTACGCGGTTCCAGGTTGAAGACCTGCTTATAGGTGCCGCCGGCAATCACTTCAACCTTGGTCTTGACGGTTTTATAACCCCGAGCCTTGATCTTCATGATCCAAAGACCGTCTTTGACATTGATGATCTCATAATAGCCGGAAGAATTGGCTTGGGTCTCTTTTTTGTCCTGACCCTTGCAGATGATTTCCGCATTGCGCACCGGTTTTCCGGTCTGCTGATCCAAAACAAATCCGTATATGGCCGTGAGATTGGGCGGCGGACCGCCGGTATATTCGTTAACGCCGATCACGACCGGTTTCTTTTCCGCGGCATCCTTGGCATGATACATACGGGTTTGTCCTTCAAAAATCACGCCTTCATCGATCACCACGGTCGGCGACATCACATTCCCGAAAACCTTGCCGGGCGCCCGAATGTCTACCCGCTGATCGGCATGGATATTGCCGTAGACCTCACCGCGGATGGAAATATAGGCTGTATGCACGTTGGCTTCGAGCATGCCGTCTTCGCCGATGATCAGGTTGCCGTCCGATTCGATTTCGCCTTTAAAATGACCGTCAATGCGCAGATTGCCGTGAAATTTTAATTTACCTTCGAACTTGGTATCTTTACCCAAAAAAGTGATCATCATCTGATCTTTGTTCGGAGTCGATTTTTTGAAATGAAAAACCATGGTTATTTCCCTTCTATGCACTTAGGCCTAAAACATCGACTATCTATTGTCGTTAAATTTCGAATGTTCTTTGCACCATCTCGGTATTGAGGTTTTTTTGATCCTATATTTTTCCGGATCAAAAAAACCTTTATCCGCGCCATTTAACCATGGTTTGCAGCGGCGCGCGGTTCGACCGGGGTTGATTGATCGGCGCCAGCGGGTCGCGGTAGCCCACGGCGATGGCGATAATCACTTTTTTGTTCTCCGGAATATTCAACTGCTCCCGGATCTCTTCTTCGAACTCGGTCACCAAACCGATCGGGCAGGACCCCAGGCCCAGACCCTGAGCGGCCAACAACAAATAGCCCGTCAGGATGCCGATATCCGCATACCGAATAGGGCCGAACGCCTGATCAATACAAACGATCACGGCTGCGGGCGCTCCGTAAAAATGACAGCTGCCTTCATTGACGAAATCCTGAATGCTCACGCCGACGGGCAAACCCGGCAGCATGGTTTTTAATAGTTCTTTTTGACGAATCGTGAAATGGGCCGGCAGCGGACTTTTGGCGCCCGGACCGCAAGAAACATTTCTTTCCTTGAGCCGTTTGACCAGGACCCGGCTCAAGCGTTTTTTTTCTTCTCCGGTCACGACAAATAGTTCCCAGGGTTGCAAATTAATGGCAGACGGCGCCCGCAGGGCCAATTCCAGAAGTTTTTCCAATAAGGCCTGTTCCACCGGCTGGTCGAGAAACGCCCGGGTACTGTTCCGGCCGGTAATCGCTTGAAAAAGTTCCATTTTTGGCGCATCCTTCCCCGTTAAAACCTTTTCATGGTAACTGCATCGGCCGATTCTGTCAAATTAAAATATATTAAGAATTCAACCCATAAATCAATAAGTTGGCGCTTGAGGCTTCATCGAAACGGCTCGAAATAACGATCGGAGGCAACTGTCCCCGTTAAGTTCGGATTGGCAAATTTCAGGGTTTCTGATATCTTTCTTTACCTTATCCGGTCGCTATGGGGCGGATCGGGTTTCCGATTTTTAAGCATCTGAAGGAGTTTTCTTTTGACTGACCCAAACAAGCGTGCTGCTGCCGTGCCCGGCTGGAAAAAACTCCTTTCCCGCAGTTTCAGCTCTCCTCAAGAACTGGCTCCGCATTTCGATCTGGATAAAACGGCCCTGCAAAAAGTGACGGCCCGTTATCCCATGCGCATCAACCCTTATTATTTCAGTCTGATTAAAACCCCCGGCGATCCCCTTTATAAACAAGCCGTTCCGGATGCGCGCGAAATCGAGGACCCGGCCGGGGAAGAAGATCCTTTGGGAGAAGAAGCACTTTCCCCCTGTCCCGGGTTGACCCATAAATATCCGGACCGGGTGCTTTTGTTGGTTTCCAACCAATGCGCCATGTATTGCCGATTTTGCAACCGCAAAAGGAAAGTGGGCCGGCCGGGGCTGGTCGACCGGAAAACGATTCGGGCCGGGCTGGCCTATATCCGCGGCCATAAAGAGATCCGCGATGTGCTGCTTTCCGGCGGAGACCCTCTGCTGCTTTCCGATCCGGAGCTGCACGCGCTCTTGACCGAGTTGCGCGCCATAGCGCACGTGGCGGTTGTGCGTATCGGCAGCCGCGTGCCCTGCACCCTGCCCCAGCGCATTACGCCCGCTCTGGTCCGGGTGCTCAAGGCTTTTCATCCGCTTTATCTCAACACCCAGTTCAATCATCCCTCTGAAATAACGCCCCAGGCCGCGGCCGCCTGCGGCCGGCTGGCCGATGCCGGCATTGGGCTGGGTTGCCAGACCGTTCTGCTGAAAGGAATCAACGACGATTCTTCGGTTATGTTCGCCTTGATGGAAAAATTGATCGAAATCCGGGTGCGGCCCTATTATCTTTTTCAGGCCGATCTGGCCCGCGGCACCGCCCATTTTTGGACCCCGGTTGCGACCGGTCTCAAAATCATGCGGCGGCTGCAGGGGCGGCTCAGCGGTTTGTGCTTGCCTCATTATGTGATCGATTTGCCGGGCGGCGGCGGTAAAGTGCCGTTGTTGCCGAGTTATCTGCGTCAAACGAAAAAGGGCGTGACATTTATTAATTACTTGGGTCGGGAATATACTTATCCGGTCGAATTGCTGGAAGGCCTAGGGGAAGAGGGCTTGTGATGTGTCCTCAGGGACCCAACCAGGAAGATACAGCTCACGCGAGGGCTTTGCTTTGGTTTAAGAGGGCGGTTGAATTTGAAACTGTAAAAATTTTGGCAACCTTAACTGGGTTACTCTGCTATGTTTACGTAGATAACTTTTATAAAGACAGGAGTGAACAACATGATCAAAGTGACCTGCCTCGGCGCAACCGGTACCGTGACCGGCTCTTCTTTTCTGGTGGAAAACGCTCAAGGTAATAAAATTCTGGTGGATTGCGGCTTGTTTCAGGGCGGCAAAGAGATGGAACTCCGCAATACTCAGGCTTGGGGATTCGATCCCAAGACCCTGCAAGCGCTTTTACTGACCCACGCGCATATCGATCACAGCGGCCGCATTCCCAAACTGGTCAAAGACGGGTTTAAGGGTCCGATCATCACGTCCCCGCCCACCGCGGAACTTTGCCGGATCATGTTGCTGGACTCGGCCCATGTCCAGGAAATGGATGCGGAATGGCAGACTCGTAAAAACAAACGCCGGGCTGAAAAACCGGTGCAACCCCTTTATACCGTTGAAGATGCCGAAGCCGCCCTAAAGCAGTTACAACCCCTGGCCCTGGACCAGATGACGGAACCGGCGTCCGGCCTGAAGGCCCGGTTGCGCAATTCCGGACACATTCTGGGTTCGGCCAGCCTGGAACTTTGGTTTGCGGAAAAGAATCAGGAGCCGATTAAAATCGTCTTTTCCGGCGATCTGGGCAAAAAAGATCAGATGATTGTCCAGGACCCGCAGCCCATTTTTGACGCCGACTATGTTTTTATGGAATCGACCTACGGCGACCGGTTGCATCGTTCTTTCGCAGAGAGCAAGCAGGAGTTGTTGGAAGCGATAACGTACAGCTATGGCCGTGGAGAGAAAGTCGTTATCCCGGCCTTTGCCATTGAACGGACCCAGGAACTGCTTCTGATTTTGAGCCAATTTCAACGCCAAGGCCTTTTACCGGATCTGCCCATTTACCTGGACAGCCCCCTGGCCATCAAAGCCACCCGGATCTTCCGAAAAAACATGCCCTATTTTGACGAAGAAACCCGCGCCATGGCCGACCAGGGCCGGGATCCTTTTGATTTACCGGGGTTACATTTCAGCGAAAGCACTCGGGACTCCATAGCCATTAATGAGCAACAAGGTCCCGCCATCGTCATCGCCGGCAACGGTATGTGCACGGCCGGCCGCATCAAACATCATCTGAAACATAATCTATGGCGGCCCGGATCGAGCGTGGTGATTGTCGGTTTTCAGGCCAACGGATCTTTGGGCCGTATGCTGGTGGATGGCGCCAAGCAGGTAAAATTATTCAATGAAACCTTGGCCGTACACGCCAAGATTTTCACCATCGGCGGTTTTTCAGCGCATGGGGATCAGAACGACCTGTTGGAATGGGTCGGTCATTTTGAAAGTAAGCCCCGTATTTTTTTGGTACATGGCGAACCTAAATCGAGTGAAGGGTTACGCCAAAAAATCTCGGAACGATTCGGTCTCGACGCTTATATTCCACGCTGGCAGGAACGATTGATTTTGAAACCGCGGGAAATGAGCTCTGAACTTCCGGCCGCGGCTGAAACGGAAAAAGAGCTGCAACAGGGAGTTCTAAGCGTTATTTCTTCCCTGGAAAAAGATGTTCGGCAATTGCAATTGCATATCCAAACCGGAACGAATCTGGGCCCCGATGACCTCGATAAGTTGCAGTATATGCACAAAGAGCTTCAATTTCTATTGAGCGAACGCCGCAACCGGCCCTGATTCCCGGCTTTTTGGCATGTTTCCTGCTTGCTCCTATTTCGTTTTGTTACAGCTTTGTTCATACATCAAACCATACGGAGCACGCGGGTGCCTGATATTCAAAAAGCGAAAATTCTGGTGGTGGATAATGACGCTCAATTGGCGGACGAATTAATCGGCTATCTCCAAAAGATAGGTTATGAAGGGGTCGCGGCGCACGGCAGCCGTGATGCATTGATAAAATTCAAAAAAAATGCCTTTCATCTGGTCATTACCGATCTGAAAATGCCGGAAATAGACGGGTTGCAGCTTTTGGAAATTCTGAAAACCATGGACAAACAAGTAAGTGTTGTGGTGATCTCCGGTTACGGCACCTTTGATAAGGCCCTGGAAGCTTTAAAAAAAGGGGCGTTTGATTTCATCCCGAAGCCCTTCAAATTACAGCAATTAAAAATAATCGTTTCCAAAGCCCTGAGTCAACACCCGGCCTTGAAACTCGCCTGAGAAAAATCGCCATTATTTTGACAATCCGATTTTTTACCGGATTACACGCTCGGCCGGCTCCTCTTGACTGCGGTTCTTGCTCTGCTCTTTTCGGTCAAGAAGGGGGCCTTCCGGGTGAGTTGGAGATTTTTTCATTCTCGTCGGGTTGATGGGCAAAGGGGCTTGATTTCTGGCCTTGCTTGATGCCGGAGACGCGGCCCTTCTTTTCCCGGCGAAAACCAGTTTTTGATTGATTTTTGACCGGTAATTTGATCTATTATGGGGAAATATCTTCTTGCAACCATTCAGAAAAGAGGACCCCCACTGAAAATGCCGAAAAAGGCCCTGACTTGTTTTTTACGAAAAGCGCGCCCCTTGCTCTTGTATTTCAGCCTCTTTTTAACCTTATTCATCCTCGGTACGCCCTCAATCCGGGCTAATCCTGAGATTAAAGGATTGGTGCCGGCGGTTTTGGTGCGGGTATCCGACGACGGCCCGGAACATATTATCCTGGTTGATAAATCGCTTTCAAAATTATTTTTATATAGAAAAGACAATCTTTTCCAACCGCTTAAGACCTATTCCTGCTCGACCGGTGAAAATGAGGGGCCCAAGGAAAAACAAAACGATCGTAAGACACCGGAAGGGATTTATTTTTTCACCGGTTTCATGAAAAAGCAGGAGCTGGCGCCGATCTACGGCACCATGGCCTTTCCCATTGATTATCCCAACCCGATCGATAAGCTCGAGGGCCGCAACGGGTATGGGATTTGGTTTCATGGGACCAACAAGACTCTAAAGCCGCGCGATACGAACGGGTGCGTGGCCATGGAAGACCGGGATATTGAAGATCTGGCCAAGCATATTGCTCTTTTTAAAACCCCGGCCATTATCGGGCCCCGCATCGAAATGGTCAGCTACCCGTATCTCCAACAAGATCGGGAAGAGCTGGAGGCGGTGATCGAAGATTGGCGATCGGCCTGGCAGAACAAAGACATCGAAAAGTACGCCGCTTTCTACGGCGAGCAGTTTTTTGCCGGTCCCGCCGGCTTGCGGGAATGGAAAGCATACAAATCCAGGTTGGCCAAACAATATGATACGATCCGCGTGGAGATCTCCCACCTGCAGATATTTAAAAATAACGGCCAGGTCCTGGCCCTGTTCCACCAGCATTTTAAAGCTCCGACTTTCGAAACCTTCGGTCAAAAAAGGCTCTTTCTTAAAAAGAACAGCGCGCAATGGAAAATCCTGGCCGAATCTTTTCAGGGTTTAAAGCCGACGAAACCGGTCGCTCCGCCGCCGCCCGCTCCGCCGGTTTTTACAGAAGTGGAAAACTTCGTTTATGCCTGGTTGGACCGCTGGCAGGCCAAAGAGCTGGACGCTTATATGTCCTCGTATGACGAAACTTTTCAGTCGCGGGGCATGGATATGCGCGCCTGGCAAGAGCATCACGAGCGGTTGAACCGAAAATATAACCGCCTGAGCATCAAAATCAGCAACCTGCAGGTCAGCCTGTTGGCGGAAGACAAAGCCCAGGTGGCCTTTGAACAACTTT
>RPPU01000079.1 GCA_003819975.1 Desulfobacteraceae bacterium | reverse complement strand
GCTGCTTGATCAGCGGTCCGGCCGCCGAAAATTCGGGTTCCGGCAGGTCCCGGATATATTCGGCCGCGTTCTCTCCGGCAATATAACCGAAAGTGGCGGCGGCCGAGATGTCGCCGAAGGCCTCGTCGCCCGCAGCATAGAGCCCCCGCAAACTGGTCTCCGCCTTCTCATTGGCCGCAATCAAGCCGCCGCCCCTTAAGGGGTAAGTGGCGAATTCGACGGGATGTTTGCGCAAGTCAATGCCTTCGTCCCGCATATGGTCGAGCAGTGAAATATTGCCTTCATGCGCCGTCCAATGCATCATGTATTCATAGTCTTCGGGACTGATGCCCCGGCAATCCATGTAAAGCGGGCCTTTTCCGGCCTTCGCATACTGTTCCGGCGCCAGCTTATTGACTTCGCAGATCATGTCCCCGTATTTTCGGTCCGGTTTGAACACAAACGTTCCGGCCGGTTTACCTTCCCAATCCCGCACTACTCCGACCCAGGTGGCCTGGCCGAACTTGGTAAAGTATTTGGGGCCGATATGACGCTGCGGCATTTCCAAATTCTGGAGTTCGGCCCCGGCCCGAAAAGCCATGGCTCGGCCGTCACCGGTCTGGATTCCGCCGTGCGGATCGTTGAACATCCACCCCGGCGTCAGCCCGGGATAGAGCCGGGAGCACTTGCCGGTGCCGAGCATCACCGCCTTGGCTTGACAAATGACGATTTTGTCTTCGCGCGTGCTGATCCCGATCGCGCCGATCACCTGTCCGCCCGCGGTTAAAAGCTCAACAGCCATGATCCGGTTACGGACCTCTACGCCTCTGTCGGCGGCCTGTTTGAGCAAAATCTTCTTTTGAAACCGGCCTTCATACTTCACATGGGTCATGGGCCGTCCCGGAAACGAGTGTCCGGCGAATTCCCAAGAACCCTTGTACTTCATGGGAATGCCCCAGGAATCCCAAAGCCGCACAATGTCGTAAGCCCTTAAAAACTGGGCTCGCAACAGGTTTGGGCTGATGAGAATTTCCCCTTTGGCCGTGCGCAGCAGTTCTTCGATCCAAGCATCCCGGTCCGGACCGTGCACCTCGGGGATATAGGTCTCGAAATGATCGTTGCCCATCCGGCCGCAGCCGCTGTACAGAGCATGGCCTTTCTCGATCACCGTCACCTTGGCTCCCAGTTCCGCGGCCCGAATGGCCGCCATCAAACCGGCGATGCCGCCGCCGATACAAAGCACATCTGTTTTAATATGTTCTTCTTCCATAAAATAATTCTCCAAAAATGGGCACGGACGTCAAATTTCAAAATTTATTTTTCTTCGCGTCTTCTCACTTTCTCACGTTCTCACGTTCTCACGTTCTCACGTCTGCCGTTTCACGCTCCTCATCGCCCCAAGGCCTCCAGGTCCAAATCGGCCGCCTCGGGCCGGTCCGGCAAATAAACCACCGGCACGCTCTGCATGCTTTCAAGGTGTTTAATGGTCTTATCGCTCAGATAGGCGCTCCGGCAAACATGCTTTTGGCCGGTCCAATCGGTGTATTCAAACTCCAGCACCCGGCAGGGCCGACCGTTTACTTTCATGGAATAATCGGTTTGAATGCCGAGGTTCTTGCCCCAGGCCGTCAAGCCCTTACCGTAGAGCCTCAGACGGCGATGCAGCCCTCGAATACCGAAAAAGAGGAACGTTCCTCCGATCGCCACAAAAACCGATAGAAATAAAAAGACCCACCAGGAAAAATCACTGCCGCGTCCGGCCACCGCCGAATCGAAAGGGGCGTCCTTTGCATAACGGACTTCCAGGTGTCCGCCTTCTTCCGCGGTATAATATTCTTTTCGGTCCGTTGAGTAATCGTCTCCGTATTTCTTGCCGTCCGCCGCCGTAAATTCGTAATAAATGCGGTAGGTCGTGCTTTTATCGCTGCTCGAAACGTGCTTGCCGACAATGGTTGCCTGCGCCGGCATTCCCTCTCGCAGTAGTTTTGCTTCATGGAGTACGATGCTTAAAAACACACCGCCGATGATCAAAGGGATCCCGCCAAAAAAAAGGCCGAAAATAACAAAAAAACCTTCCTTGGTTCTGAAAAAGGCCCGGCGCACTTCACCGAATGTCAAGCGGTTGCCGGTCCCGCTGAATTCATACGGCCGCATGTTTTCCGGTTTTCGCGTCATGGATTCCACTCTCCGCTAGGGAAGGTTGCACACAAGCCAGGATCGCCTGAAAAAATAAAATATAATTATAACAGATTAGGTTTTAAAAATCCAACCGACGCCTTTGGCGTTTGACGTTATTTGGCTCGAACAGGGCTCCGCATAAAAAAGCCCCGGGATTACATCCTCCCGGGGCTTCAAATAATAACTTTTTAAAACAGGTTAAACCATTACGGCTGAAAATGCGGCCTTAAATATACTTTCCCGCAATATAGCTGCTGAGTTGCTCGATCAGCATTTCCTGTTGGGCGATAATCGATTTCACCACGTCGCCGATGGAGATAATTCCCACGAATTTACCCTGATCGAAAACCGGGACATGCCGGATGCGCTTGCCGGTTATCAAAACCATACACTCTTCCACCGTGGTCTGCGGTTTGACGCTGAACATGTTGGAAGTCATAATCTCTTTGACCAACGTGTCCCGGGAGGTCTTGCCTTTAAGAATGACTTTGCGGGCATAATCTCTTTCAGAAATAATACCCACCGCTTCCCCGCCCTCCATGACCATCAAGGCGCCGATCCCTTTTTCGCCCATCAGTTTAAGGGCGTCAAACACGGTCGCGGTCGGAGCAACAGAATAAATGTCCTTGTTTTTAATTTTCAGAATCTCTTTTACGGTTTTCATGTTCTACTCCTCCGTTTGGTTCGATAACCGCCTGCGGGGCGGCCCGATTTTTTTGGCTTGGTTTCCAACAGGATACATGCTAAAGTGCCTCTGAGTCAAGGCTTATTTTACCTTCACGTAACGACTCAGGGAGGCGCTTAACTCGGAAACATCGACAGGGGGATTTCTAAAAATAAGCCTTTGGTAATCTTACGATCTATTTCTCAAGGGCCGCTGCCGATATGTTTTTTTGTTCCTTCAAAAAAACATTTGGATTAAAAGAAGAAAATTCATGCAACCCGAATTGATTGAAATCAAACAAAATTGGCCCGGTTTTGATCCTTTTATCGGTTCCTGGCTTTGCCGCGGCAACCCGACCCTGGTGATGGATGTGGGACCCTCTGCCTCGGTGCAGCGCCTGATTCAGGCGCTCCAAGATCGGGGCATAGAAAAAGTCGATTACGTGCTTTTATCCCATATCCATATCGATCATGCCGGCGGTTTGGCCGATTTTCTGAAACATTTTCCCATGGCCACGGCTGTTTGTCATGCCAAAGGCATCAAACATTTGGTTGAACCGACCCAGCTCTGGGAAGGAAGTCTCAAAGTTTTGGGTGAATTGGCCAGAGGCTATGGTCCCATCAAACCGGTATCGGCGGATAAGATTCGTCCCCATTCCGAAGTCCGCATCAAAGACCTCGCCGTTATCCCCACCCCGGGACATGCGGTTCATCATCTGAGTTATACTTACCAAGGTTTTCTTTTTTCAGGAGAAGCGGCCGGTAATTTTTTCAATATCCAGGGCAAGCCCTATTTACGGCCGGCCGTACCCCCGCCCTTTTTCATGGATCAATTTCTGGACAGCCTCAAACAATTGGCCGCGTTGCCGGACCAGCCCATTTGTTATGTCCATTTCGGCCAGGCTGGCAGCTCGCTTGAAATGGTGGACCGAATCCGGGCTCAATTGATACGCTGGCATGAGATCATCACGCATGAATCGACTCAAAGCCAAGAGGGCCTGGCAGAGCGCTGCCTGGCCACGCTCCTGGATAAAGACCCGGATTTAAGCGCCTTTCATTCACTCCACCCCGAAACTCAAAAAAGAGAAAAAACCTTTATGCTCAATTCCATAAAAGGATATCTCGACCGATTGATTTAGCTGAAAGACTGTGATATAAAATAAATACTTTAATAAGACCTACGCGTCGTCCGGGACCATGCCTGGAAGACGAGGCCCTAAGAGGGCAGCAAGATTATTCTCGCGCCAAGGACGTAATTTTAAAAGACTTAAAATTACTCCAGAGACGCCAAGCCGCAAAGGTTTTAGAATAAAAATTGGTTTTCTTGGCGTCTTTGCGCGAGAAAATGTTTTGGGTTTATCGACAACCCGGGATTTCTAAAAATACACTTTATCGGCAACGGCTCTCGAGAATCGAATCGTAAAATTCCAAAAGGCCTATTTTTAGAAATCCCCATGTCGATATTTTGGAATAAGAAGCCTAATCCATTTTTTTTATTTTTCGTGACCCAACCTTTCGTGAGCGGCCTTATAAAATGGGGAGCTGAAATGAGCAAGCGATTTTTAACGATTGTTGTAATGGTTTTCCTTAGCTCCGGTCTGACCCTTTCTTTTTGCAGCCGCCCATCGCCCCTGCCCACCGTAAAAATCGGCCTGAACGCTCCGCTGACCGGCGCAAGCTCTCAAATCGGGGCAAGCGTAATATGCGCCGCCCAATTATGGGCTGAAGAAACCAATGCCGCCGGCGGGATTGCCTGGGGCGACAAAAAATATCCCCTGGAACTGATCATCGTTGACAGCAAATCCAATGCCGCAACCGCCGTGGAGATCAACACCAAACTGATTACGCTGGATGAAGTGATCCTTATTGTGGGCCCGCCCGATTCCAATGAAGCCCTGCCGGCCGGTGAAGAGGCCAATAAGCGTAAAACGCCCATGATCAGCCCCCGGTCCGATAACCCCGCCTTGACCCGCGACCGGCCCTATCTGTTTCGCGCCTGTTTGCTCCATTCGGCTCAAGGCCCTCTCTGCGCCCATTTCATCAAATCCGAATTCGCTTTCACCAAAGCAGCCGTGCTCTACGACATCGCCGATGAAGGTTCCAAAAGCATAGCGGAAACGTTTCGGCAAGCCTGGGAGCAATCGGACAACCCGGGCAGCGTAGTCGCCGATGAGCACTTCATTGCCAAAGATACGGATTTCAGCTCTCCATTGATCAAGATTGTCCATTCCGAAGCCGAAGTCCTGTTTATCCCGCAACACCCCGATCAAACCGCCCGCATTGTGCAGCAAGCCCGTCAACTCGGTTGGCAAAAACCGATTGTCGGCACTCATGATTTGCACTCCGGCGATTGGGTCCGGGCTTGCGGCGGCGATTGTCGGGGTCTTTTTTTCATTACACCTTTTGTCGCCCCGGGCGCGATCGGCGTGGCCAAGGATTTTATCGAGAAATATAAAACCAAGTACGGCGTCGAACCGGATGAGGTCGCGGCTCTGACCTGGGACAGTCTGGGGCTATCCCAACAAGCCCTCCGCGAATGCGGCCGCCCAAGCGAAGATCCGGCCAAAAACCGCCAATGCCTCCGCGATGCCCTGGCGAAAATCAAGGAGTATCCGGGCATTACCGGCCGGATCAGCTTCAAAGGCACCGGCGACCCCGTCAAATGTGCCGTGATCGCAAAAATAAACGACCAAGGCGCGTTTGAATTTTTCAAACCTATTTGTCCTTTATAAAATAATCCGGATAGGATCCAACATGAAATGCCCGAAATGCGGATTGGACCAAAAAAACAATGTGGAGTGTCAAGCCTGCGGCGTCATTTTCGCGAAATATCTGCAATTGCAGCAAAAAAAACAAAGCTCAGTCCGGACTGCTCCGCCGGACTACAACCCGGAAACCTCAGGCTCTAAAAACCGGCCGCTCTATGTGCCGGTGCTGATCGGATTGACGACGTTTGTCCTTGTGGCCGGAATCTTTTTGTTGCTCTTTAAAAACACGCTGTTCCCGCAAAAAAACGAGCCGCCCCTAATGGAAACGAGATCCGATTCCCCGGAAATATCAGACACCCCTTTGGCGGCAACCGATTCCGGTTCGGCGCCGGTTGATCCTGTTCCGCCGCTTGGCGCGCCGACCGGCATTTCCGAGCCGCAAAGCGCATCCCCGCCCGCCCCGCCTTCCTTGAGCGGCATTGAAAAAAAGCTGGCCGCCTATGCCCACCCTGAAAATATAGTCGAAAAAGCCGGCCTGGCCACTGTTTTTATCGATACCGGCTGGGGCGTCGGTTCCGGGTTTTTTATCGATAAGACCTGCTATGTGATCACCAACCGTCATGTGATTCAAATAGACGACAAAGAACTTAAAGAATTTAAAAAAAATCTCGAAGAAGCCGAGCGGGTCATCAAACACAATGAAGGAGTAATAGAGGAACAAAAAAAATATTGTCGGGATGCGAGCTTCGCCAACAGGAATCAATATTTTTGTCAACAGATTGACTCGCGGGAACAAGAGCTGAAGGAGATGAAAGAGCGGTATGAAAAAAATTCCGCTATTGTCGACAAAATCGATCGGGGATTATACGATATCAAAGTCTCCTTAATCGACGGCACCGAATACTTCGCCTCCATAATCGTCAAAAGCCAAAAATACGATCTGGCTTTACTCAAAATCAGCGATTCCGGTTGCCCCTGTCTGAAACCCGGCGATCCCAAAAAGCTGGAGCAAGGCAAACGAGTCTACACGATCGGAAGCCCCATGGGCCTGAAATATACGGTGACCTCCGGAGTCGTCTCCGGCATGCGAAAGATCGAAGACGTTGTTTACATCCAAACCGATGCGGCCATCAACCCCGGCAACAGCGGAGGCCCTTTGCTGAACGAAGCCGGCGAAGTGATTGGAATCAATACCCTGGTGGCGCGCTATGCCCAAGGCATCGGCTTTGCAACGCCGATCAGCGCCGTGCTGGAGGAATTCAGCCCTTATATCCAAATCGAGAAGTAGGGGTTCAAAATCTTGAACCCCTAGCAACGAAGGATATCTTGTTCGGATTGAGAAGGCCCCCAATCGTTTTTTGAAAGGTTATTTCAATGGACAACCGGGAAACGGAGCAATTTAAAGCTCAAATGACGGAAAGAGCCCTGCTCTTCAGGAAATTGACGGACCTTTTCGGCCAAAGAATTATAGACGTCGTAGCCCAGCATACCTCGGACCAAATCAAAGAAAAAATGATTAAAGCCGACCTGCCAAAACGGGATCTCAACGCGGTCATGGAACTGCTCTGGGACCAGATGGGAGCAGAGTTCAACTTTCAGGTAGAGCAAAGAACGCCGCAACGGTTGCAAATCAAGGTAACAAAATGCTTTATTGCGGACGAGATGCGCCGCCTGAATGCCGCCGATATCGGTTTGGCCTTCTATTGCGCCTATGATTACGGCTTTTGCAGCGGCTTGAACCCTCATATCCGGTTCAGCCGGACCAAGACCTTGATGAGCGGAGACGATTGCTGCAATCATACTTATGAATGGGTGCAGCCGTAGTTTCTGCAATCATCCCATGATCTTGCCTTCAATCAGTAGGGGCGACCGATGTAGAGACGTAAAAATAGTCTCTACAGAGCCGGTCGCCCCTACCACCCAGATGATTGAATGAACGGTTTCAAAAAATGTAAAAAGACGTTATTTTAATTAAGACTCGTCCAGATTAAAGCATATTCCTTTTAAAGGAGTCCCCCTTATGAAACATCCCTGTCGCTACGGCTCGGCTCTGGTCCTGCTCTTCTTTCTGCCCATGTGCGCCAATACCGCCGATAAGAAATGGAATCAATTAAGCGCCCAATATCAGACGACCCTGATCCAGGCCCGCACCGATTACGCCAAGTCCATTGAAGCCCTTGAACTCGCCAAGCAGGCCTTGGAATGGGCCAAACAAAATTTCAAAGCCCACGACCTCCGCACGGCCCAATCGCTTCTCCAGCTGGGCGAAGCTTACAGCTTTTCCGCGGACTATGCTCAAGCCGAACCTTTCTACAGAGAAGCGCTGGCCCTTTATGAAAAAACAAACAAAAAAAAGACCCTGAATTACGCCAAAACCCTGAAAGGGCTCGGAACCCTTTCCGCTTTCAAAGGCCAAGAGGATCAAAGCCTGGTCTATTACCGCCAAGCAATAGAAGTCCTCGAAAAACTTCCGGAAAAAGATCATTTGGAACTGGCCGAGGTTTTGCTCTACACGGCCATTTCGCACAACTGGAGCCGTAAAGACTTTATAACCGCCGAGTCTTATTATCTGCGGTCGCTGGCCATCAAGAAGAAAATCCTGGGCCCCGAACACCCGGAGGTGGCCGAAGATACGGCTGCCCTGGCCTCCCAGTACCGGGTCCAGGGTCGTATCGCCGAAGCCGAGTCCCTTTACAAACAGGCTCTGGTCATCTATGAAAAACATTATGGTCCGGAAGATCCCAAGGTCGCCGCCTATCTCGAACGAGTGGCCGGTTATTATCATGAGGCCAAAGAATACACCTATGCCGAACCGTATTTCACCCGCGCTCTGGCGCTTTGGGAGAAAATCCGCGGTCCGGAAAACGTCACCCTCGGCAATTTTTTGATCAAAAGGGGCAACTTTTACAATGCCTGGGGAAAACCCGACCAAGCCGAAATGTATTATTTGCGGGAACTGGCCAATAAAGAAAAAGTTTTAGGCAAAGACAGCCCGGAACTGGAATGGTCTATCGAACGTCTTTTTCAATTCTACGATAACAAAAAAAATTTCGACCAGGCAGAAAAATTTATTATTCGTCTGCATAACCTTCGGGAAAAGCAGATGAAGCCGGACACCGGCGCTTACTATGAAGAATTAAAGGATTATGCCGAATTCTATGTTCGCTGGGCCCGCTGGTCCCAAGCCGAAGAAATTTATCGCGGCCTGCTCGCCTCTTTTAAGCATTTTCCGGAAAAAAACTGGGAATTCGAAGCCTGGGTGGCTGAAAGGATGCTCCACCTCTGCGTGATTCAATATAAATACGGCGAAGCCGACCTTTTCGGCAAACAAGCTCTGGCTGCCTGGGAAAAGGCCGATTCCCGGGATAAAATCGAATTTGTTGAATTTTTGGAAAGCCTGGCCATTTATTATCGCGGTGACAACAAAATCAAAGAAGCCGAAGAAATGGAGCAGCGCGCTAAGGAAATCCGCGCCCGCCTGCCGAAAACGGAAACCAGCGCACCCTAACGCGACTCGGCAAATCTTTCACCACCAAGACTCTAAGCTTTTTTAGCTTTGCGCTTAAGTGTCTTTGGTGAAAAAATATTTACGGCTGAGTCTCGGGATTGGTCACCGGCAAGCTGGTATTGACCCCCGGCGCCGGTTTATTCAAAAGGTAGGTGGTAATGGGGTCTTTCGCTTCTTTTTTGGATGTGCTGCTGAAAAGCAAAATACTGATCCGCCGGTTGCGTAAATCATAAGGATCGTCTTTGATGAGCGGTTCGGTGTCCGCGAAACCCGCCACCCGAATCAGACGAGAGATGTTGAGACCGTTGCGGCCCATTTCTTTACGCGCCGCCAGGGCCCTTTCCGTGGAAAGCTCCCAGTTGGTGTATTCTTCCGAAGGATAAGCCCGGGCATCGGTATGACCTTCAATAGCGGTTTTCCCGGTAAAACCTTTGACCTGCTCGGTAATAACTTTCAAAATCTCTTTGGCCTTTGATGTCAAGGTGGAGCTGCCCACATGAAACATGGGGGAACCTTCCGTGTCCATTAATTGGATCCGGAGCCCCCCTTCAAACATCTCCACTTTCACCTGGGCTCCGGCTTCTTCGCCCAGTTTTTGGCCGATATCGTTCTGCAACCGTTCCTGTAATTCCTTTTTGGTCAAATCTTCTACGACATTCCGCGGCGTAACCGGATTCATCGGCGATTCTTCCCCGCGCTTGGGTTGATTGGGGTCGGCGCCGCCCAGTTCATCCTCGATCATGTTGAATTTGGTCACCATCTCGCTTGAAAACTCCATGAACGACGACCCGCCCTTTTCAAAGATACTAAATGTCTTGAAATAGTTCGCGATCCGGGCCCTCTGTTCGTTGGAACTCATGGTCAAAAGCCACATAAGCAAAAAAAAAGCCATCATGGCGGTCACAAAATCGGCATAGGCGACCTTCCAGCTGCCGTGGCTGCCGCCGTGTTCTTCATGTTTCTTGTGCCTTCTGACTACTCTTTTTTGGTTTTCCATTTGGATTTAATGTCTTCGAATTCTTTAAAAGAGGGCCGTTCCAGGGACGGGATCTCCCGGCGGGCCATTTCGATCACCACGACGGGACTGTTTTCAAAATGCTGCAAAGCGGTCTTGATCACATTGAAATAGACTTCTTTCTGCTTGACCTTGAATTCGAGGTTGATGGCCATGGGCCCGACAAAACCGTAACACAATAAGACCCCCAAAAAGGTTCCGACCAGGGCGGCGCCGATGCTGGCGCCCAGCACGGCCGGAGGCTCGCTGATTTTTCCCATGGTCAGCACGACGCCCATAACCGCGGCGACAATCCCCAGACCCGGCAATGCATCGGCCGTGCGCGCCAGGCTTTGCGAGGAAATCAGAGCTTCACGACGCGCGCTCTCCAGGTCGATCTCCAAAATCTCCGCCACATCGTTGGTCTGCACCCCCATGACAATGACCCTGAAATTATCTCTTAAAAATTCCATAACCTCCTGGTCTTCGATCACCTCTTTGTGCTTGCGGAAAATTTCGCTTTTTTGAGGGTCTTCAATATCGTTTTCCAGGGAAAGGATGCCCTCTCTCCTGACTTTGGAGCATAAATCGTACAGCAACACCAACAGGTTGATAAAGTCGTTTTTGGTCTGACTTTTGTGGATAAAAATTTTCTTGATGTCCCTCAAAACCAAGGTGAGCAGCTTACCCGGCAAGGAAATCACCAAAGCGCCCACGGCTGCTCCGCCGATAATCACGAGCTCGGCCGGCTGATACAGAACGCTCATATTACCGTGCTCCATCAGGTAGCCCAGGATCACACAGCCAAAAACAAGACCCATACCGATAAAAACATTCATCTAAAAAACACTCCGCATCCATCCCAAAAAAAATTGAAAAACCCGACCCCTTTTCACCCTCAAGCTTCGGCTGCGGGGTCCAATTGACGTTCCCGCCGGCGCCGCACCATTCCGCGTTGTCGGTCCAGGATATAATGCCACAGGACTTCATGAACTTCTTCTTCCATTTCAAGAAAAGTGATTCCCACTTCCGATTCCTGCGGCGACAGGGTCTGCACCCGCACGACCGTACCGTACAAGGCAACGGCTGAAAAGGGGCAGTGACGCAACAACAGCTTGATCTCCAGCAGATCGCCCGGTTCATATTTTTCGTTCGTGTTAAACCGTATGCCGCCCTGGCTTAAATTGACCGGTTTGGTTTCAGCCAGGCCCAAGCCCTCATTTTGCACATTCAGTTTTTCAAGGATCAAATTCAATTTGGCGTTCATTTCCATCAGGAGCGCCCAAACTTTCGGATCGACCGCATTTTCACCTTCTTCCGGCAATATTTCGGTCGGGGCGACCATAAACCCGGCAATGACCCGAGACTTGATGTTCTTGATTTCCTTATCGATTTTATGCACCAGGATCGGTAAGACATCCTGTATTCTGTAGTAATCGCGGTTTTCCATTTTTTCGCCCATGCGCGTCCTTTTTAAAAATCCCGGAGCTGTATGCATAAAGATGCAAAAAACCTGCCATCATTTTTTTACTTGCAAGGGGTGGCAATGGCTGTAGCCGGAGTTGGCCAATACCAGTTGTCGGCCGGTCCGGGACCGAGTCTGAATGACCAAGGGCCCCTGCAAGTTAACGGTCATCTGCTTAATTTGGCCCGGCGGGATCGTAACCAACACAAAAATCGCCGGGGGTTCGGCATCGGCGCCAAAAACCATTGTTTTTTCCTCGGGTCCCAAACCGGACAGATAATCGGCCTCAATCAGATAGGGGTTGGTCAG
>RPPU01000078.1 GCA_003819975.1 Desulfobacteraceae bacterium | reverse complement strand
GTTGCAAAGTCCGCACATATTCATCCCATTCAATCGGCAATAGGTATTTTTTTTTATTATTGCATTCCTTGCAAGCCGCAACAATATTACCGCGCTTGCTCTGACCACCCCGGCTAAGCGGCACGACATGGTCCATGGTCAAATGGTCTCGGCCGACCTGACGCCGGCAGTAATGGCAGACCCCTTCTTGAGTTTTCCGCATCCACCAGCCGGTTTGCCTGAGCGCCCGCGCTTTATCCTTTTCTCTTTTTATCCCTTTTGCACTCTCCGCTGGGTCACTAAACCCTTTTTCGCGATGTTTTTGTCTTTCCCTGCTCATTTTAATCCAGATTTGCGGTTTGATGGTCTTTTTTTGTTGAGAACCAACTTTTAAAAGTCCGAACATCGCCGGTTCATTTGTATCGCGATTCTTAACTTGACGAATTGGTAAATATTGCATATATTGCCATGTTTTAGAAAGGATTATTTACATTATATTGCGGTTAAAAATAAAAGCATCCCTTTCTCTGAAAATATAACACCTTAACGATCATTACCGGTTATAATCCAGAATCAAGAAACAGGTATAAGCCTTTTCGCCCGTTTTGCTCGGGCTAATAATCGGGTAACATTAAAGAAGGATTCATTTTTAAAAAGGTTATGTATTATGATCATTTTTTGCGAAGAGTGCGGCGCCAGAAACGAACTGGATGATGCAGATCCGGCGGCTTTATCCCCATTTTTTCGCTGCCGGTTTTGTTCCGAAACCCTCACGCTTACGGTCTCCGGGATCCTGCAATCCGAACTCAGATTGAATTTTCGCGACCAGAGCGTTATGGTCAACAAAATCCATTCGAGTGTCAGCCTCGGCCGTAAACCTCAAAATACTTTTGTATATGATGATGAGATCGTTTCCCGGACCCATGCCGTGATTATCTATCTGCACGACAACTTCATGCTCATTGATCACAGTCGTAACGGCACCTTTATCCAGGCTGATGGTGAAAACGAGATCTTGGTCAAACAGGACAAATACCCGCTCAAGGGGCGTGGGATTATCAGCCCTTCCCGGATAGAGGACGCCGATCCGGCTATGATCATCCGTTACGAGGTTTTACAGAAAGGCGACCCGAAACTCCAGATGTCAGACGGCTTGAAATCCTAAATGTTTTATTGATCCTGAAAACCCAGGATCAATAAAACATGAATTCCGGCCGACTGGAACAGGAGTTCCCGCGAAAAGCGCCGGAATAAATCCATATGATAAGGGCCGGTTGTTTATTAACTTTTCTCGTATCGATAACTTTTTACCGATATGATTGAGCTAAGCGCCTAAAAATATGCTTGCTGAATGAGGGCCCCGTGCAGTTGTTGAGCCTGACTTGGCGGAATTGTTTTTTTGTGTCGCCTAATCGTATTAAGATCTCTTCATGAGATAGGATCCGGAGCGGAGACGTCTATGGGTAAACTTTTTATTGTTAAAAAAGCCGGCATCGATTTCAACTGTTTCAACAAGCTGCTGTGCATGCGAAAACTTCTCTTTTTGCTTTGCATCCTGGCCAACCCTTATTTATCGATCGTTTCGGCCGATATGGACTCAAAGGTCGCGATCCCTAAAACCTGGCTCTGGATTGCGATCGATACCCGGGACGAACTTATCCGCAAGCCCATTCCTTGGGCGCAAAGCAGTACTCAGGCGCATGCAGTACTGAAACGGACGAATGCTCCGGCTACCCTCATTGCGTCCGTTTCCGGCAAACTCCCCAAGAAAAAAAATCAAACCCGCATCATGGATGCAGCAAAAATTCCGGTCGAGGACTATAAGATTCAAAAAGGAGACCAACTTTGGCGCTTGCTCAAAAAACGGGGCTTGCTGAAAACCGAACATTTGCCGACCCTGATCGCGACTTTGAAACGATTGAACCCCGCGCTCGCCAATCTGGATCTGATTCGTCCCGGGGCCATTATTCGAATTCCACAGAATGTCAACTCCGTTGCCCCGAATCAGGGCCTTCCGTCCGACTCGCGCCCAATCCCGAAAGAAGCTCCAATCTATCCAGGTGGAAAAAGCCGGCCCATTTCCTCGACCCAATCTATTTTTTTTGCCGCACCCCTGCCTGTCGATCAGGACCGGGTTGCGGATAACCAAGGGTTACCAATCGCGGCCGCTGCCTCGTTGCTTGACACCGATCAAGACGCTCTGACCGATGATCTGGAAGCTGCAGGTTGCACTCATTCCCGGGATGCGGATACGGATGCCGATGGGATTCCGGATGGAATGGAAGATCAGAATCATAACGGCAGGGTGGATGCCGATGAAACCGATCCTTGCAACTGCGACACGGATGGAGACGGAATTCAAGATGGAACCGAAACCGGTTTGACCCTTCAAGATGTAGTTCCGGACACCGATTTGGCGATTTTCCAACCCGACCTGGATCCCGCCACCCACACCCATCCGCTGGATGCCGATTCGGATGACGATGGGCTCAACGACGGCCAAGAGGACGGCAACCATAATGGAAAAGTGGATAAAGGAGAAAAAGATCCCAATGTCAAGATCCTGGAATTCAACATCCTGTCCGGGAAATTGACCAATCCTTATGCTCCTTATCAGGCCGGTAAAAAATATATTTACAGCGGAACCGGCGCCTTTAAAGGTTTCAGTCGTTACCAATACGCCGAAACGATCGAACCTATAGACGGCGTCAACTGCCTGCGGATCACCATCCGGGGTTCCGGTAACGATCCGGACCCGGAAACGGACCCGGAGTATTATCAGATTTGGCTGGCCGAAGATATTGCCGGGGTTGTGTGGTTATTGCAGGTGTATGCCGGGTATGAGGATAAAACGACTTTTTTTGGCATCAAAGATGCTGTGCTCTGGATGCCGCATCATCCGGTCAAAGGCCAGGAATTCAGACAAACCGCGAATGAATTCAGCAGCGTGAAAGCCGTCGGCGCGAACGGACCCTTGCTCAGCATCGGCTTGCGCTTTTATGCGAATTGTCTGGTGGTCCAAAGAAGTGCAGCCGGAGGGCGTGATCTGGATATCCTTTATCTGGCGCCCGGCTCGGCCCTGATCAAAGAAGATTGGAACGATAACAATCAAATCAATGGTTGGGATTTGAGCACGATTGAACATCCGGCTTTCATGAGCGCGTTGATCGTGGATTTCGGAACCCAGGGCCTTTATCATTATGACGGCAGCCGCTGGACCCGGCTGGCGCAAACCAATGTCGAGCATGTGTTTTTTTACAACCATACATTAGTGGCGGATGCCGGCTGCGAACACGGCCTGCAGGAATATGCCGATCAGACTTGGAAACAGATCAGTCAATGGGATGCGGATAACACCGGCAACCCCCTGGTCGCTTTTCGGAATACCCTGGTCGTGGATTTCGGCGCCCGTGGTCTCTATGCCTACAACGGGACCGCCTGGAGTAAATTTACCGACCGGGATGTCGAGTGTCTCGGGATCTATCAAGATAAACTGGTGGCGGATACCGGCGCGCCGTACGGCCTTTGGGAATATGACGGTAAGGAGTGGAGACAAATCAGTCCCCTGGATGCGGATAACACCGGCAACACGTTTGTCGCCTACCGGGATGGTGTGGTCGTGGATTTCGGGACCAATGGTTTGCGCTATTACAGCGGAGCGACCTGGATCAAACTGGCGGATGTGGATGCGGAATGTCTGGCCGCTTACGGCGACAAGCTGGTGGTGGATGCCGGTTCCTACGGCCTCTATGAATATGACGGCAAAGCCTGGAAGCAAATCAGTCCGGTAAACCCCGACAACACCGGCAATGCCTTTGTGGCTTTCCGAGAAGGTCTGGTGGTCGATTTCGGCGCGGCAGGCGTTCAATTCTACAACGGCCTAAGCTGGACCACACTGGTCCTGACCGATGCGGAATATTTATGCGTCTATGACGACAAACTGGTCGTCGATGCGGGAGACCGATATGGTTTGTATGAATATGACGGCCGCACCTGGAAGCAAATCAGTTCGGCAAACGCGGATAATACCGGTAATGGAATAATAAAAGCGGATCTTCCGCATTGATTGAAAAAGCGGTTTTTTTGTTTTCTGAAAGAGACCTGTCGAAACAATGAGCTTTATTGATAATAAGAAAAGAGTGGCCTGGCTTTCCGTAGCCAGTAATGCTTTTTTAACCCTGATTAAAATCGCAACCGGAATACTGACGGGCTCGGTCAGTGTTTTATCCGAAGCCATCCATTCCGCCATTGATCTTTTGGCCGCCCTGATCGCCACTTTTTCCGTGCATGTCTCGGATAAGCCGCCGGACCCCACGCATCCCTATGGACATGAAAAAATAGAAAATATCTCCGGCGTGATCGAGGGCCTGTTGGTTTTTGTCGCTGCTGTTTGGATCATCTATGAATCGATCGTTAAACTCTTGCATGGATCGAACCTGAAACATCTGGAATCGGGCTCGATCGTCATGCTTGTCTCGGCCGGGCTTAATATCCTTGTGGCTACTTTGCTGAAAAAGTCCGCCATCAAAAACCGTTCCGTAGCCCTGGAAGCGGATGCCACCCATCTTTATACCGATGTGTATACTTCCATTGGTGTTTTTATCGGTCTTTTTGCGATTAGCATCGGCGAACGGTTTTGGGGTGTCCAGCTATCGTGGTTGGATCCCGCCATTGCCATGGGGGTTGCTTTATTGATTATGTCGGCCGCTTATCGGATCACCCAAAAAAGCTTTCATCCTTTGCTGGATTCCTCCGCTTCTCCCGATGAAATCGCAAACATGAACCGTATCATGGCCGACTTCGATTCGCGGGGTTTGGATTTTCACAAGCTCCGCACCCGCCGGGCCGGCGGATCACTGTATGTGGATCTGCACATGGGTTGCCGGCCGGGTGTTTCACTGGAAACCGGACATGCCGTCAGTCATGAGCTGAAAGATCAAATAGAAACTTCCATGCCCGGCGCAAAAGTTTTGGTGCATGTAGAGCCGTCACATAATATCGAGATTCTTCCGGATTCGTCCGCGGAAGTGAAATGCCTGCAAGAAGTGTTGCTGAAAGAAACCCGGATCAGCGGGATTCATCGTATTCGGGTGGCGCGTTTCAGGGGAGATTTAAGAGTTGAGGCGGATCTACATCTGGATCCCAAGGTTACTTTGGCGGAGAGCCGCGCTTTAACCGTGGAGCTTGAAAAAAAATTAGGGATCTGCCTTCCGGCAGTGAAAGAGATTACGCTATCTCTGCACCCCGGCGATGGTTGGCAAAAGGCTATTCACGATGATGACGTGGAACGGATCCACAACCTGGTCGGCGAACACCAAAGTTATTTTACCGGTATTCACCAGCTTGATGTGACTTCGGTCGGGGATTTGCATCGTGTTCGCCTTACCTTGGGGGTCCCGGCGGTTCTGCCGGTATCCGCAGCCCATCTGATCATCCGCCATATTGAGACCGATATTCGCGATCTTTTTGCTAAAGGGGTCGAGATCGATGTGCATATTGAGCCATGCAATGAAAATTGTCATCTATGTCGCTTGATTTGCCCTAAAAAAAATACGGAAAAGCAATCATTATTGTAATACATTATGTTAATATTGAATTATTTTAAATTTTTTATTTTAATTTAAGTTATTTATACTTTGAGTATGTTCATTTTTTACGATCGGCAATCATCAATATTTATTTGACATTTTCCTGAAATCAGCTATATTTGTTTGCAATAAAAATTCCGCTTATTTTGCGGAAAGTTGCATTCTTTAAGGTTGTTGTATGCTTCGTAGTGACAGCCTCAAGTTTGTAACCCTATCAACATGTGGAAAGGAGGTTGTCATTATGTCCGAAGGTACCGTAAAATGGTTTAATGATCGCAAAGGTTTTGGGTTTATCCAGTGTGAAGACGGTAATGATGTGTTTGTTCATCATTCCGCCATCAGCAGCAATGGATTCAGATCTTTAGCTGAAGGTGATCATGTGAGTTTTGACGTTGAAAAAGGCCCCAAAGGGCTTTCCGCAGTAAACGTCAGCAAAAAGTAATTAATCCTATTCTGTTTTTAAAAGCGACCCGGGTTTTTAACCGGGTCGCTTTTTTTTGCTTTCGTCTTGCCTGTGTCAGCCGCCGGGAAGATATCGGGTCTTTTGTGCTGATCGCCAATTTTAAAGAGAATTATCGCCATGGACACCATCAAAAACCTGAAATCCAAATGGAATGACGTTCAAAAACGACTCGCCAGTGAATGGTGAAGCATTTTTGATCCAATGTTTTTAAGGATCAAAAAACCTTTTGATTGACAGTTGCATGAACGCCTGTATATTACAAACCCATATCAGTCTATTGACGAGGCCTATTCATGCAGGAGCAAGTTAAAGCCCAGGTATTGGCCGCCCATACCCGGCGGCGCAGCATTGGATTCATTCCCAAGCTTTATTATCATTACCGGCGTATGGCTAAATGGATTGCCATCTTTCTGGCTATTTCCGGGCCGGGCATTATCGTGATGGTGGCCGACAATGACGCCGGCGGCATCACGACTTATGCGGTGACCGGCTCGCGTTACGGTTACGGCCTGCTTTGGTTCCTGATTCTGTTGGGCCCGGCTGCTTATTATGTCCAGGAGATGACCGTGCGCCTGGGCGCCGTGACCAAGCGCGGGCATGCTGAAGCGATTTTCGAATCCTTCGGTAATTTTTGGGGTTGGTTTTCTCTGCTCGATCTTGTGCTGGTGAACTGGTTGACTCTGATCACCGAATTTATCGGCATGACCGCTGCCTTGAGTATTTTTCACATACCGCCCTATATTACGGTTATGGTGGTTTCCATTGTCATGGGGATCATGGTTCTGCAAGGTCGTTATTGGACCTGGGAAAAAGTCGCCCTGCTTTTTTGCGGGCTTAACCTGATTTATATTCCCTGCGCTTTTATTGTGCAGCCACCGGTTTCCGAAGTCATGCGCGGAGCACTTGTCCCCGGTTTTCCAGGCGGATTCAACGGCAATATCTTTTTCTTTCTGATGGCCAATATCGGCACCACCATTGCGCCCTGGATGATTTTCTTTCAGCAAAGCGCCGTGGTCGACAAGGGCATGGATGAGAAAGACATTCCTTTCGGCAAGGTGGACACTTTGGTGGGCTCCATGTTCACCGTATTGGTGGCTGCTTTTGTCATTATCCTGACCGCCACCATGCTGAAGGGCATACCGATCCAAAGCGCGGAACAAGCTTCCGTCGCTATGATGGGCATCAATAAATATCTCGGGACTTTTTTAGCTATCGGCCTTTTTGACGCCGGGTTTCTGGGCGCCATCTGTATTTCCCTGGCCGGGTCCTGGGCCTTTGGGGAAGTCTTCGGCTGGGCCCACTCGCTCAACAATAAGATCCGCGAAGCGCCTTGGTTTTACGGCAGCTATTTTATCGCCGTCATCACCGCCGGCGCCGTGGTCCTGATTCCGGGCGCGCCCCTGGTGGAGATCACCCTGTTTGTCCAGGTGATTGCCGTGACCTTGCTCTCCGCCATTCTGGTCTTTTTAACCCTGCTTTTAAACGACAAAGAACTGATGGGTAAATACACCAACACTCTTTTCCAAAACATCATCAGCGTAACGATCGTAAGCGTCATTATTGTCCTGTCCACTCTGTATGCCGTGAGTGTCCTGTTCCCCAATCTTTTCAGTTAACGGAGGCAAAACGGAGACGGCTATGCGTGAATTTTTAAAACACCGCTTTAAAAAAATCTATGAGATCAACCAACGATATGCCAAACCGCGCATCCAGACGACGAGAAGCGTCCGTTTTGCGCTGATTTTCTTGAAGCTCTATTTGTTTTTCCTGCTGGGGATTCTGGTCCTCAAATTCATAAACTCATTGAAAGGATCATGAGATCATGAACGATAGAGAAAAAAACCAGGCGCCCAATGAATTTTTTTTCATCAGTGAACTCCTGGACGACAAGGTGATCCAGCAACCCAAGACCGTAATCGGACGTCTCAAGGATCTCGAGATCAAACTGGGCGGCCTTTATCCGGAAGTCATCAATCTGATCGTGACTCGTTCTTTCGGCCGTCCGGCTCTGACTATTCCTTTCCAATATGTTCGATCCCTGGACAAACGCCGGACCCTAGTCGACATCCCCCAGGAAATTCGGCTTAAGGAATTCAAGAATGAACCGGAACGGATCCTGATTAAGGATATGATCCTGGACAAACGCATTATCGATACGGATGAATATGAGGTGGAAGTTGTTTACGACATTCACCTGTTGCACACCGAAGGCCGCATGTTTGTGGTGCACGTGGATGTGAGCAAGGTCGGTATGCTGCGGCGGCTGAATTTGGGTTGGCTGACCCGCATGTTCCACAACGGCAATAAGGAGCTGGAGTTGTTGCATTGGCGGTATGTGCAGGCCCTACCCTCGGACATCAGCCGATTCAAGGGCGATGTCAAACTGAATGTATCCTGGGACAAAATCGGCGATATTCACCCGGCCGACTTGGCCGATATTCTGGAGGAGTTAAGCGGTGAAGAGCGCATGTCCGTGTTCAACTCCCTGGATACCGAAACCGCGGCCGATACCCTCGAAGAAACCGAGCCTCGCGTCCAACGTCAGCTGGTGGCCACGGTGCGCCGGGAAAGAATTATCGAATTGCTGAATGCCATGTCTCCGGCCCAGATCGCCGATATCCTGGAAATTCTGCCGCGTCATGAAGCCGAAGCCCTGAAAGGCTCCTTGTCCCCGGAGGTCGGCGCCAAAGTCAACGAACTCCTAAGCCAGCATGAAATCCGATTGACTTCCATCGCGACCAACAAATATTTGGCCTTGCCCGAAACCGCCACCGTCAATGATGTGCTGACGAAATTTCGCGACAAATCACAACGGTATGACATCGTCATGTATGTCTATGTAACCACGCCCGATGGGAATCTTAAAGGAGTCATCGATATCCGCGAAGTGATCCAAGCCGGCCCCGAGGAAACCCTGAGCAACCTGATGACCGAACAGATCGTGGCTTTGACGCCGGATGATACAACCGCGGACGCGGCCCGCGAATTTGCCAAATATGATTTTCAGTCTCTGCCGATGGTCGATAATGCCGGCAAGTTGATCGGCGCCATTCGGCATAAGGACATTTTGGCGGTTGAAGAATAGTACCGAAAACATAAATGCGAGGCATCATCATGGAGATTGAAACCGATTATCTCGTCATCGGCAGCGGAATAGCGGGTTTGAGTTTCGCTTTAAGAGCGGCGGAAAGCGGCACCGTGGCTATCGTCACAAAAAAAGAGGTTATGGAAACCTCCACCAACTATGCCCAAGGCGGGATTGCCTCGGTTTTCGATAAAGAGGATCGGTTTGAATTGCACGTGCAGGACACGCTTGAATCCGGAGCCGGGCTTTGCAATCCCGAGATCGTGACCATGGTCATTCAGGACGGGCCGGATAGGATCCAAGAATTAATTGACCGGGGGGTCCATTTTTCCCGCCAACAAAATAATCACGGGAACCTGGATCTGGGCCGGGAAGGGGGGCACAGCCGGCGGCGGATCGTCCATACCGGCGATCATACCGGCCGGGAAGTCGAAGAAACTTTGCTGCAAAACATTTATAAGAATAATAAGATCACGGTTTATGAAGATCACATGGCCATTGATTTGATCACCCGTTCCAAGATGATCAAACGCGGCATTGTGACTTCGGAAAGCCGCGAAACCTGCTGGGGCGCGTATGTATTGGACGTGAAACAACAAGAAGTGCTCACCTTTTCGGCCCGCATCACCGTGCTGGCCACCGGCGGCGCGGGCAAAGTGTATCTCTACACCAGTAATCCGGATATTGCCTCCGGTGACGGGGTCGCCATGGGGTATCGGGCCGGAGTCAAGGTTGCGAATATGGAGTTTGTTCAATTTCACCCGACCTGTCTTTATCATCGGGATGCCAAGAATTTTTTGATTTCCGAAGCCCTGCGCGGGGAAGGCGGGATTCTCATCGATCAAAAAGGGGTGCCCTTTATGGAAAAATATCACCCCCTTAAAGATCTGGCTTTTCGCGATATTGTGGCGCGTTCCATAGACTTGGAGTTGAAAAAGAGCGGCGATGAGTGCGTTTTTCTGGATATCAGCCACCGGCCGGCTGATTTTATCCGGCAACATTTTCCCCATATTTATGAAACCTGTTTGAAATTTCAAATCGATATTACCCAAGATCCGATTCCGGTTGTTCCAGCGGCGCATTACATGTGCGGCGGGCTTCTGACCGATGAACAGGGCCAAACCAATATCGATCATCTCTATGCCATCGGCGAAGTGGCCTGTACCGGCCTGCACGGCGCCAATCGGCTGGCCAGCAATTCCTTATTGGAAGCCTTGGTATTCGCCAAACGGGCCGCCGGGCATGCCGGCGCCTACTTGAACCGGAACCTGAAAATGTCGATTCCCAAAGCTCCGGTCTGGGACGCAGGCAGCGCGACCGATAGCGAAGAATCCGTGGTGGTTTCGCATAATTGGGACGAAATCCGGCGCTTTATGTGGAACTACGTGGGCATTGTGCGCACCAATAAACGTCTGGAACGGGCGAAAACCAGGGTGGCGCTTATCCAGGAAGAGATCAAGGAGTATTATTGGGATTTCATCATTACCCGCGATTTACTGGAACTCCGCAATCTGGCTTTGACGGCCGAGCTGATTATTGCTTGCGCTTCCTTACGCAAGGAAAGCCGCGGGCTGCATTATAATTTGGATCATATCGACCCGGACAATGAGCATTGGAAGAGGGATACGGTCGTTTGGATCTAAGTGCTTTTCTGCAAGATATCGACAATTTTTTGCGGATAAATTTTAAATGACCGTGCAAGTTCCAGCTAACAACCTGAATATCGAATATCGAACACCGAATAACGAATATCGAAGTAATGATAACAGCTCTCATGTGTTTTCGCTTTTTGCTTCGATATTCAATATTCCGATAGAGTACCGGATTTTAGACCCCGTTACTCTTGAGTTGTTCGATATTTACGTTTTGCAGTTTTGAGTATAATTGCCCGGAAAAGCCGGGGCAAGGCCTTCGACTAGGACCCGGATGATGAAGCTGTTAGTCCTGCAGGTATTGATTTGTTTGCTCTTCCTTGGTGACATCCAGCCAGGAGCGTAGAAAAGCGAAAAGCAAACCCATGCCGATGATGGTCAGAGCCAGGTATAAGAGTCCCATGAAAATGAAATAACCCGCATTCCATTGCCATTCAAAAGAAAAAGGGGTCATGGTTGTTCCTTTCATTTTTTTTATTCAGTTCAGCATTTTAGGTTCTGCAACCTGTAACTGCTAAGGTTGTCAGAAGACAGAATTCAGAAGACAGAATAGAGAAACTGAAAATAAGATTTGAAGAATTGATCGAGTATGGTTATAAACCTTTTGAAATTTTTTATTCTATCTTATGACTCCTGGCTTCCGTCTTCCTTAGTAATAACCTTTTATTCTTTTTGAATCGTGAATCGTAAAATCTTAAGCCCGGCGCGTTACTGACGGTTTTCATTCAACTCCTTCTCTTTCGGGAAGATCGGTAAATAGCGGTACGAAACGGAAAAAACCAGAACGCCATAACCGATGACGGCCAGGGCGATACCCCATTCCTGCCAGCTGGGCCAATAGCTCCAGAAACGGTCAAAAGGCATGGCCGGCACGGCCAAGCTCACGATGATAAAAATAAAGCGGTTCAAGACGATCCCGGTGCAGTTCAGCAAGCAGGCGGCCATCAGGAGGCTGTTGTTTTCGCGCCACTTGGCTTTTAAAAGAATCAAAGCCGGCAGCAGACCGCAAAGACCCACTTCGACTATAAGCAACCAGGAGCCGTAAGGGCCTTCCTTGAAAAAATCTTTAACCCGCAGCCCGGCATCGGGCACGATCCCATAGGCCCAGGCCAAGGTGTCGGCGATTTTCAAGATCAGATAAAGTAGGAGCAGCCGGCCGGCGATTTTGGCCAGTAATT
>RPPU01000077.1 GCA_003819975.1 Desulfobacteraceae bacterium | reverse complement strand
GGAAATTGCGCATCCGGTAGCGATGTCCGGTACTGCACCACCGGAGGCATGCTGGGATAATCGGATTTCGTTTTCATGATGGTCTGACCGCCGTTCCGGCTTTGCTCGATCCGGTCGCATGATCCGCGATCCCGGGTTCCTTTTTGCATGGCAATACCGGTCGATAAAACCGGGCAATAGAGCGGTTGTGCCGGCTTGGGTTCAAGGAATATGATGGGAAAACAGTTTATTTCAGAATCTCATTCCCTTAAAATAGTCCCCTTTACCGGTTACAGCATGTATCCCGCCCTAAAACCGGGCGATTTCCTTTTTTTGCAGAAGATATCCATTGATACGGCTCGGCCCGGCGATATTATCGCCCTATTGAAAGAAGACCATTATATTACCCATCGCGTCATCCGCATTCAACGCAAAGAGGGCAAAATTTTATTTCAGGCCAAAGGCGATAACCTGGAAAACATGGATGAAGTCTTTGCTTTATCCGGTCCATTCTTCTATAAGGTCGTTCTGGTGCAGGGAAAGCGGAAAAACTTATGCCGGCCCATGACCGGAAAAAAAATGGCCCTTTTAAGCAAAAATAATTTGATGTATGGAATTTTAAAACGACGTTTGGGACGCATCATCCGGTTTCTTTTTTTTCATTTTTTTAGTAACAAAAAAGGCGGCACCATAGCGAACCGGTTGGGCATTAAGAAAAAGCGTAATGAAGGATGCTAACGGGAGCTCACGATCTCTATGGCGAAAACATTGTTTTGAACCGTTTGTCCTGCAGCGTCGACATGAATCTTAAAAAAGTTTGACCTCTAAATGGAGATGACGTCATGCCCGACTTGAAAGGTCCTCAACGTATTAATCGCATTGTTTTAAGAGAAGAGTTCGACGATTGGGCCATCCTTTTTGATCCGGATACCGGGCACAGCGTGGGCATCAATGCCATGGGCGTGACCTTGTGGAAACTCATGAACGGCAAACGCTCGTTGGAAGAGATGGTCGAAGCCATTGGCGAGTCGTATGCCCCTATCCCTGAAGAAGCAAGTGAGCATGTTAAGCAGTTTATCGATTCATTGAGCAAACAGGGGTTCATAAAAGATGACCGTGAACACTTTAGAAAAGATGAATAAGCGCGACACTCCTTATGGAGATTCGATCCCGGCCTTGTCTCAGATTTATTTCTATTTGACCGATGGATGTAACTTGGCGTGCCGGCATTGCTGGCTCGCTCCCAAACGGGATTTAACCGGGGCCCTTTCCCGCCATCTCTCGAAAAGTGGTTTTAGAACGGTCATTGAGGAAGGCAAGCCGCTGGGTTTGAAAAAAGTCAAATTGACCGGAGGGGAACCGCTGCTGCATCCTGATTTTTTACGGTTATTGCATATTTTGCGTGAAGAAAACATCGAATTGGCCTTGGAAACCAACGGCACGCTTTGCACGCCGGATATCGCCCAAGGAATCGGCGCCGCCCTCAATCCATCCGTAGCGGTCAGCCTGGATGGAGCCGACGCTCAAACTCATGAACAGTTGCGCAACGTTCCGGGATCGTTTGAAGCCGCCCAACGGGGAATTGAAAATCTGGTTGCTCAAGGAATTAAGCCGCAGATCATCATGACCTTGACACGGTTTAATAAAGATCAAGTCGAACCTTTAATCCGCCTGGCGGACGATCTCGGCGCTTCTTCAATCAAATTCAATCTGATTCAGCCGACCGCGCGCGGAAAAAATCTTCAGGACACCGGTCAAGTTTTGAGTTTATCCGAATACATCCGGATAGGCCGGCATATCGACATGCAACTGGCTTCTGCGAGTCCTTTGCCGCTTCATTACGATTATCCTTTGGCTTTTCGTCCCTTGAGCCGCTTGGCGAATCACGGCGACACTATTTGCGGAATTTTAGGAGTCATGGGTGTGCTGCCCACCGGTCATTATGCTCTTTGCGGAATCGGCGAACATATTCCGGAATTGGTTTTTGGCGCCATCGGAAGGGATCCGCTGGAAACGCTTTGGCGGTATCATCCGGTATTGCAAAGCCTTCGGCAGGGTTTGCCCACCCGATTGGAAGGTGTCTGCGCCGATTGTTTGATGCAATCGCGATGTTTGGGCTCCTGCGTAGCGCAGAATTATTATTCAAAAGGCAGTCTTTGGGCTCCTTTTTGGTTTTGCCAACAAGCCGCCCAACAAGGTTTGTTTCCCGAATCCAGATTAAGAAGCATGAAAAAGGAGAGAAATTGAAGGCGCATACGGGTCACGCGTTTTGGGCCGGATCTGCTTGCTCCGGCAGGGTCCCGCCGCTTTCGAGAAATCTTTTTAGACAAGCATCGGGACTCGGATGTTCGTCATTGCCGGTCAACGTATAAGCCAAACCGGGGCAGTTCCCGGTGCAATACCGGATGTAGACGCAATCCCGGCAAAAATCGAAAGCACTCAGCTGAATTTGCTCGCGTTTTCTCAGGCGCACCAATTCGGGATGGTTTTGCCAGATGTCCCGCACGGAATCCCGGTTGATTCGACCGAGTTCCAAGTGACTCAGCTGCATGCAAGGGACCAGGGTTCCTTCGGCGCGCACGGCTAAGGTCTTTTTCGGTCCGTTGCAGCCCGTCAGATATCCGCGGCCCGGCAGCATTGCCCGTTTTTCGAGACGCGCTTTTTCCATGTTCATCCAGTGTTGAGCCTCGGCTAACGGCCCGGCGGCGGCACTGATGCGGCCGTTATATTTTTTGTTCAGTTTTAATAAAGTCTGCATGGCCAGGCTGCGTTCGGATACCTGGAGTTGAACCATTTCTTTATTTTGCCGGCACAGTCCCATAAAAGAGGCGGCATTGGTGGAAAAGTCGTTCAAGCCGATATCGTCCAATAGTAATTTGGCGATATTTTCGAGATCTCGCACATTTTGACGATGAATAGTGACGCGGACCGCAACAGGTACTTTGTGCTTTTTGAGAAGCTTGATTCCGGAAACGGCCTTTTTAAAATTGCCTTGTCCGCGAAAAGCATCATGGGTGCCGGGGACGGAACCGTCAATCGAAACCTGAACGCGGTTGCAGCGTCCGGTTGCGCCCAGGAAAGCGGCCAAATCGTCGTCAATGAGGGTGCCGTTGCTGAGAACGGAATAGCGCATATGATTTCGGGCAATGCTCTTGATCAGTTCCTTAAGGTCCGGACGCAAAAAAGGCTCGCCGCCCGAAAGGGTCACCTCCAGGACGGCGCACTGCCCGAGTTCTTCGAAAAATCGTTGCCAATCCCGAAGCGGCAGGTCCGAACCGCTATCGGTCGGGCTCGAAAAATGGCTGCAGTACCGGCAGCGCAAGTTGCAGCGATTGGTGACGGCAATGTCTATCGAACGCGGGGTTTTCATCACTTCGGTCATGGGAGCCTGATCTTTTCTCGGTCTACGTGGAAAAGAGTCTATCAAATTCCTTTTAAAAAATCAAATGATCAAACCCATTCCCCCGTCCAAGCGCCGGCGGGCGGTTCTGCGTGTCATGCGTCCAGCGCGGACGCGTCGGACACAAAAAAAATTTCGGTTTGAGCAACTCTTTTTCAAAATACACTTTATCGGCAACGGCCTTGAGAATCGAATCGTAAAATTCTCAAAAGCTTATTTCTATAAATCCCCATGTCGATGTGTGGATTAAAAGCCTAAAGGGTTTTCTGCAAGGCATGAAAATCCACATCCATTAATTGGCCTTGATCCAAAGTCAGAATGCGGTCGGCGATTTGCATGGCGGAAAGCCGGTGGGAGATCAGAATGGTTATTTTGTCTTTGCGGATTTCTTTAATTTTTCTCAGAATCCGCGATTCCTGTTCTACTTCGATAAAAGAAGTCGATTCATCCAGAAGGAGTATTTCCGGATCGGAAACCAGCGCGCGGGCAATGGCCAAGCGTTGACGCTGGCCGCCGGAGAGGCTTTTGCCGCCTTCGCCGATCAGGGTGGCATATTGATTCGGCAGGGAACGGATAAAATCGTCGATCCCCGCGATTTGCGCGGCCGCTTCGATTCGGGTCTCGGAAAGGTTTTCATTGCCGTAACGGATATTATTCAAGACGGTATCGGCTAAAATAAGGTTTTCCTGAAAAGCAACCCCCAGGGCCGACCGGAGGGCAGGCAGGTCCCAATCGCGATACGGGCGGCCGTTTAATTTGATTTCACCGGAATCCGGTTCGTAAAAACGAGCCAAAAGCCGGAGCAGGGTCGTCTTACCGCTGCCGCTTTGCCCGGTGAGGCCCAACATAGCGCCGCTCCGTACTTGGAATGAGATGTCCCGGAGCACCGGCCGGCCGGGTTCATAAGAGAAACAAATCCGTTCGAAGGCCAGGGTCGCGATTTTGAGGGGCGACGATGAACCGCTCTGTTTTGCCGTTTGTTCCGGAGGCGTATCCAAGATCGCATAAATCATTTCCAAACGCGCCAGGTATTCGCGTAACGATCCGTATGAACTTCCGAAAGAGTGAATGGTTTTAAAAAAGAATTGATAGGCAATCAGAAGAAACGTGACCAGGGTTCCGATCGTCAGAACGCCTTGGGATTGCAGCCAACTGCCGTAGACGAAAACGATCCCGAGAACGCAGAATGTGATCGCTTGCAGCACGGGCTGGGTGATCAGGGAAATTTTGAGAATGGTTAACGATGACTGGATCATTTGATCCAGGATTTTGCCGAAAGCCGCCGCTGTCCGCTTTTCCGTGGATTTTATTTTAATCAGTTCGATATTGGCCAGGACCTGTTCCGCAAAGCTGAAGGCGGCGGCGTTTTGTTTTTGGTACTCCTGGGCATTAAAATGAAATTTCCGGCCGGTATAACGGATGATCAGGAAGAAGAAAACCGAAGAGACGAGGGTCAAAGCGCATAGTTGCAGGTTAAAATAGGAGAGAACCGCGATCCAAAAAATCAGTTTGAGGGGATCCTGCAAGGCTTTGTTGAAAAGAATCGTGAAAATATTTGAAAAAAGGGTCGCATCCGAAAAAATCCTGGACAACAGCCGGCCGGTCGGTTCCTTTGAAAAAAAGCGGATCGGTAAATGCAACAGATAGGCAAAAAGTGTGTCCTGAAAAGAGCGGTTGACCCGCAGTTGCACCCGGGTGAAAAACAACGGCGTTGTTGAAGTTAATGCGGTGCGTACCATGAAAAGCATAAACAAGGTCAGCAGCGTTTTTTGGACGACAGGCCAATCCTGCATCAAGAGCCCTTTGTCGATCAATCGGATGGAGAGGAGTATCCCATAAGCGTCCAAAGGCGTGGTCGCCAATCCGATAAAACCTTGGAGAATATAATAGGGAATATAAGATTTTCCCTGT
The DNA here is from genome assembly GCA_003819975.1 of Desulfobacteraceae bacterium. The sequence continues at coordinate 6,681 of RPPU01000077.1, read as the reverse complement.
CGGATGATGCGAGTCAGCAGTGTGAAGGTTTTAGACATATGCAAAGCGCAATCCGTTTTATTTTTTAAAAAAACCGGTTATGAAAAACCCAATCAGTTGACGGGTTGTCATGCCTAGTGCCTGAACCAGACGCATGGGGTAAAGCCGTATTCTTTTTCCGGCATAATATCTTTTAAACTCATGATTCACGACTTTTTTATCGGGAAACAGGTTCTCCCATGCGAACCGAGTTCGGTTTTTAATGCCCGGAATACAAAAAAGAGCGGTCAAAGGGCCTGTGCGGGTCTGAACGGGGTTCCATAGACTGTTTTTTAAAATCGTTTTTTCAATTCGGCTTAATTTCAACCGGCCGGGAACAAACTTGGCTCCGGGCGGCGGGCGGTAATCGAAACACACCTTTAAAAGAAAAAGGGCATAAGCCAGGCATTTTTCCTGTTTCAGAAACGAGGTCCTTTCCGGTAATATCTGCCAGTCCTGCTTTTCAAACGATTGCAGCAACCGATAAATATCGACCAGCCAAATTAGTTTTGAAAAAGAGTGTTTCATGAAATGCTGGCTCAGCAAAAGGAGATTATCCGGCTTATTCGGTTTTTTGACAAACCGAAAACCGGGTTTCCAGGGTTGCGCGTGATCCCAAATCGGGTCCATGCCTTTGGGAAAGAGCAGAACCCGGCCGGCAATGCGGTCAATGTTTAAAGCATGAGTATGGAGGTCGATGGTACTATGACCTTTGTTGAATAGGCGGGCCAAGGGCGCGGATCGTCGATAACCCCATTGATTCAACAATGTTTCGAAACGGGAGCGGTCATCGGGGCGAATCATCAAATCGATATCGGCCATGGGTCGCAACCCTATTTGGGGGTAAACCTGGTCCAAGAGCGATAGGCCTTTGAGGGTCATGACCTCGATATGTTCTTTCAGGCAAAACTGTTCCAATTGCTCAATGACCTGCAAATTCGACAAATTCAAGACCAGGGCGGTTTCATACGTTTTTTCGAAAACAGACTTAATCGGCAATGGAATCGGGAGATTTCTGATTTCCGGATAAATCGCAGCGGCCACGCCTTGGTCGAATGCTGTTTTTATAAATTTATCCCACTTCATCGAGGTGTTTGGACTCAGGTTTGCATGAATATTAGGAGTAAGAAGATCAATTAGATATTTTTTATGTGATTCCATGATATTTGACAATTTGTATTAAATGGATTATTTAAAAGTGTAAATATTATGAATCATTATACTCAATACACTTAGAACAGTCAATGCTTATAAAATTATGTAAAAATTTGAAATATTTTGTTTAACTTAATAATTATTGACAATTCTAAACAATTTTGATAAAATTAATCATTAACCAATCATGATTATCGTGTGAGAAAACTTTTCATTCATGAGTGAAACTTCCGTTAAAGCTTTGCAGTGTGTATTAGCCACTTCGGGCCTGTTGCGCATCGACCATATCGGCTATGGAGTGGGTGTAATTTTTTTTGATCCGGCTCACAAAGTGGGAATCGGTTTACACATCCTGGCGGCAAGGGCCGCAACGATTAAAAATCAAAACCCGATTATGTATGCCAATACGGCCATTCCGCATGCCGTGAAATTGATGGAATCCAAAAGCAGCAAGCCGCCTTTTTCGGTTGCCATTGCCGGCGGAGCAACCATGCTGGGGATGCAGGATTCGGCCAATATGAGCGGGAAGATCATCGCGGCGGTCAAAGAGGCCATGGCCAGCGTGCATCTCGACATCAAACTCGATAAGACCGGAGGCAACAGTATCAGGTCCATGGTGTTGGATATTGACAACGGTAAGATCAAAGTAACTTAAAAGGAGAAACAGGCCGTCATCGTTTGGCCGCCTTTATTGAAAAACAAATGCTTTCGCGCGTTCACGAGGGTTTGCCGGTTTGAAAATAGAGTGCTCCAACTGTAAAAAAATCTACAATATTCCCGAAGAGCGGTTACCGAAGGATCAATCGTTTGCTTTTCCTTGTCAGGCTTGTAAGACCGTTGTGGAGATCGATCTTCGTTCCGTGCTGCCTGAAGCGGCCGGAAGCGACCCGACCGAACCGAATCATCCGGTGGGCGATGAGTTGAAGAAGAAAATTTTAAAGACCGTCCGAGACCTGCCGCCCATGCCGCAGACTGTTTTCAAGGCTCGGGAAATTATGGCGGATCCCAATTCCGGTTTCGATACTCTGGCCAGAGTACTTGAAACCGATCCCGCCATTGCGACCAAAATCCTGCAATTAGCCAATTCCGCTTATTACGGGTTTGTGGGCAAGATTTCCTCGATTCAACATGCCACAATGGTTTTGGGCCACAAGACCTTGAATGAAATAGTCACCATGGCCGGATCTTTAAGTGTTTTAGGAAACGAGATGCCGGGTTACGGTCTGGACCCGGGTGAATTGTGGCAACATTCATTGGGAGTCGCTTTTGCTTCAAAAATGATCGCCAGAAAAAAGGAACCTGCTTTGGAAGATGACTCGTTTGCCGCAGGGCTTATTCACGACATGGGCAAACTGGTGCTCGATAAGTATGTGGTTGAAAGGCGGACCGATTTTCAGCACGTTCTGCTGAGTGCCGCGGGAAATTTTCTGGCGGCTGAAAAACAGGCGCTGGGTTTTGACCACGCTGAAATCGCCGCGGAATTATGCAAGAATTGGAATATTCCCGACTCCTTTGCCGTCGCCATCCGCTACCATCATCAGCCCTCGCGTTCCGGGGAAAGCAAGCTGGCGCATATCATCCATATGGCCGATGTCATCACCCTGATGAGCGGTATCGGCACCGGCATAGACGGGATGCAGTATTCCGTCGATCCCGAGACCATGCCTTTTCTGCAATTGGGCGAGGAAGATATTCCAAGCCTGATCGCCGAAGTGGTTGAATCGGTTCAGAAAGTGTCGGAAGAGGTTCAGAAAAAAGATTGATCCCCAAAGGTTTTTGGAAGGTTTTAGATCCTACCTGTTTATTTCTTGACAGCCCTTCATCTTTTTCCTATCTTCAATTTTTCTCAAAATAGTGAATTTTTTCACAGGAAATGAGGTATGAAAATGGCGCTAAGGGCCCAAATTATAGGAACCGGTTCAAGCACGCCCAAAAGAATCCTTTTGAACAAAGAGCTTGAATCATTTGTCGAGACCGATGAAGAGTGGATTGTGAAACGAACCGGGATAAAGGAACGCCGGATCGCTTCAAAAAACGAAAAAGAATCGACCACGGATTTAGGAACGCGCGCTGCTCAAAAAGCCCTTGAAATGGCGGGGATTTCACCTGATCAAATCGATATGATTGTTGTGGGTACGGTCACGCCGGATATGCAATTTCCTTCCATCGCCTGTATGGTGCAAAAGGAGTTGGGAGCCGTGCATGCGGCGGCGTTCGATATTTCGGCCGGGTGCACCGGTTTTTTATATGCCTTGGCCATGGCGGATAATGCGATTCGAGTCGGATCCGGTAAAATCGCTCTTGTTTTGGGGGCTGAACGGCTTTCCTCTATCCTGAACTGGCAAGACCGGAGTACCTGCGTATTATTAGGCGACGGCGCCGGCGCGGTCGTGTTGCGCGCCGGTCAGGAACAAACCGGTATTCTGTCCACGCATCTGAAGGCCGACGGCAATCTTTGGGAATTGCTGTATGCCTCGGACGGGAACAACCCGGTCCCGGATATTTTGCGCGATGTGGCGCAAAAACCGTTTAAATTGCATATGGACGGCAACCCCCTTTTTAAAAGAGCGGTTGAATATTTAGCCGGCATTGCCGAAGAGGCCTTGAAGCATAATGGGTTAAGCAGTGATGACATTTCATTTTTTGTTCCCCATCAAGCCAATCTTAGAATCATCAAAGCCATGGCCAAGGCTTTGAAATTCCCCATGGAAAAAGTTTATACCAATGTTCATAAGTATGGAAATACTTCTTCCGCTTCCGTGCCGATCGCTCTTGATGAAGCCAACCGGTTGGGATATTTTAAAAAGGGGGACCATATTTTACTGGCTGCTTTCGGAGCCGGATTGACCTGGGGTTCCTCAATCGTCAAATGGGCCATCTAAATGTTTTATCGATCCTGAAAATCCAGGATCAATAAAACATGCATTCCGGCAAAGGAATTGCCGGAATATATCCGTATGATAGAGTATCGATCATTACTTACCTTCCGGTTATCGACAACTGTCGATATTTTGGAATAAGAAGTCTAAAGATGGAACGCATTTATCGTAAACAGGTTAAGGCGCGCGGACTGGTTTCATTTCAGGTCATGGTCAAAGAAACGGATTTATGGGTGAGTGCCGACCATGACTTATTTAAAACAACCCATGATCTGGTCTTGGAATATCGTCATCAACTTGAGACCTATATCCAGGCCTATCCGCTTTTTTTAACCACTCTGGAACCCTATCCGATTGATCCTTTTGCCCCCCAGATGATTCAAGAGATGATTGAGGCCACCCGAACCGCCGGTGTAGGCCCCATGGCGGCCGTGGCCGGCGCCATCGCGCAATTTGTCGGCCGGGCGCTTCTCAAAGATTTTACAAAACAAGTTATTATTGAAAACGGCGGGGATATTTTTTTAAAGGTCGATCGGGATACGACTGTTTCCATATCAGCCGGTTCATCCCCCTTTAGCGGCCGAATCGGCATCCAAGTTCATAAAAAACAAATGCCTCTGGGTGTCTGTTGTTCGTCAGGAACCGTAGGTCATTCGCTTAGTTTCGGCCGGGCGGATGCGATTTGTATTTTGGCGGCATCAGCGGTTCTTGCGGACAGCGCGGCCACGGCTTTAGGCAATCGGATCAAGCAAAAAGCCGATCTGGATCATATTGCCCAATGGGCCCAACCATTAAAAGGGGTCAGCGGTGTTGTGGCTATTATGCAAGATAAAATAGCGGCTTGGGGTGATGTGGAACTTGTCCATTTTAGATAAAACCAGCTGTAATTATTTAAAAATTCTCTATTTTATAAATAGTTAGGATCGAACTCGGATAATGCTTGTCTTTTTTTTCAAGGCTGCTATACTCTTAAAGAAATTAAGGAGTTAAGCGAGGTTACCCATCTTTGCCATGAAGATAGGCGTTTTGTCGGATACGCACCTGCAAAAAGTCGAAACCAGGGTTGTTGAAGTTTGCGAACATTATTTAAAGGATGTGGATCTTATTTTTCATGCCGGCGATTTTATCGGCAAAGACCTCTGGGCCTATTTTAATCGCAAAGGCTTTCATGGGGTTCAGGGCAACATGGACCATCCGGAGGTTAAAGCGGCTTTGCCGGTTAAAAAAGTGATCCAAATCGATGCTTATCGCCTGGGTTTGATCCATGGTTGGGGAGCTCCGGACCTGATCGAGGACCGGATTAGTCCTGAATTCGACGATGTGGATGTGATCGTTTACGGCCATTCCCATCGGGCCGCCAATCATCTGAAAGACGGTGTGCTTTTTTTCAACCCGGGAGCGGCTTTCGGGTATTCCTCTTCCGGCGCCCATTCCATCGGCCTGTTGCATATCGGGGAGCACATACAAGGCGAGATCATTCGGATCTGAAAAAGGACCTTTTTTTATGAAAGTAATGTGGGCGCCCTGGAGAGTGGAATATGTTCTTTCCGACAATAAGGAGAACGGTTGCATATTTTGTCCGGTTGAGAATCGCAAGAGCGATGCAGAAAGACTCATTTTAAAAACCGGGCTGCACAGCCTGGTGATGATGAATCGCTATCCTTATAACAACGGGCACCTGCTTGTTGCGCCTCTAAAACATGCCGCGGGTCTGGAAATCCTGACGGAAGCGGAATTGGCGGAGTTAATGCATTTGGTCAGCGAAAGCATTTTGATATTGAAGAAAGTGATGAAGCCCGAAGGGTTTAACGTGGGGTTGAACCTGGGCCGCGTGGCCGGCGCCGGGATGGAAGACCACCTTCATTTTCACGTGGTTCCGCGGTGGAATGGGGATACGAACCTGATGACGGTTATGGGGGATGTCCGGGTTATTCCCGAGCACATTGAACAAACATATAAAAAACTGCTGGAGCATTATTAGAAGCAAAGAATATTAAAACTATCCATTTTGGATCAGTTATTAAAATAAATCATCCATATCAGTTCTGAGGAGGTCCATCATGAAAATTGCGAAAGGCTTTGCGGTTATTATCTTGTTCATTATCTTACTGGCTTTAGCGGTTCAGAATATCGAATCTTTGACGACCAGCGTGCCGTTCGAGGGTAAACTGATCCTCTTAAATTTCAGTTTGTCCGTGCCGCTTTGGGCGATTATCGGTGTATTCTTTGCCGCTGGGCTTGTGGCCATGGCCATTTTCAGCGTGATGGACCATTACAACCTAAAGAGGGATATTAACGCCATCAAGCGGGCCATTAAGGAAAAAGACAAAGAATTAAACTCCCTCAGAAACCTGCCGATTACTTCCAATGAGTTACCCGGATATAAAGAGGAAATGAAATAAGGTAAGCGTCAATGCTTCAGCACCTTTGGCAATGGGTTTCGAATCCGGCGCATCTGCGCTGGGAGCTCATTATTGCAGGTGCCTTCATGCTCGGCATGATTTTGGGTCGTTTGGGCCGTTTGCGGCAACAGCGCCGGAGCAAACTGGACCGGGAGGGGGATGGAGCTTTTTTTAAAGGCATTCAATACATCCTGTCCAATGATCACGATCAAGCCATTGAAGAATTT
>RPPU01000076.1 GCA_003819975.1 Desulfobacteraceae bacterium | reverse complement strand
CAATCGCCTGCATGGCGGAACGCACCGGCTCCAAACCTTTCAAGTGATAAACCCGGGAAGCGGTCTCTTCGTCGCCCATCACGTCGAGCAAAGCCTGGCTGACACCCGCCTGTTTCAGTTCCCGGCAGGTTTCGGCATCCGGAAACCCGACATGCGCGGAAAGAAAAAGCCCGGTTTGCTCATGGATACGGGCGATCGCCCCGTAATACTTCTCCCAAGGTAAGCGACCCTGAAGATCCGACCCGCCGCTCAAGAGTACTCCGTGCGCGCCGTTCTGATGAAGCCGCAGACATTTCTCGACCAGTTCTTCCGGGCCGGCGACCTTGATCATGGGCGCGAGCAACCGGCCCCGGCAGTGTTCGCATTGCAACTCGCACTCCCCGGCCGTGATGGAAATGGCGGGATATCGGCCCCGCTCTTGGCCGACTTTCACCATGCCGGGCAAATAAAACGTGACCCCATCGCCCTGATGCTTGCGGGCCGTTTTAAAAGCCGCTTCAAAAAGGGCTCTGTCTTGGGTTTCGAACTTTGGATCGGATATGATATTTTTCAAGAGATGTTCCCCTGATCTTTCATGCTTTGGTTCTATAGGCCTTTGGTGCGCTCTTTCTCTTTATTAACCATTTTATGATTCTCCCGCAATATAAATCTCAGGGTCTTTTGACATCCAATCCGGCGCCGATTTGTTCGGTATATCAATCATTTATTACACCATTATCCATTAGCGATCCCGCAAGCTCTTCGGCATGAAAATTGCTGTTTATCGGGTAATCGCTTAGGAATCGGGTTCTGTGCCCTCTCATTCATATTCAAAAACAAAGGAGGTTAACCAATGAAAGCCTTTCAAAATATTGATGGATTCAAACTGATCATGATCTTTATGGCTTTGATCCTCCTGATTCTGTTGCTGAATACGCCTCCGGTCAGCAATTTCGTCACCGCCCAAAACACGGCCTGGCTTGGCGAACGCCTCATGAACGAGAAATACGGCGAATGTCGCGGCACTGGCGTTTTGATCAAAGTGAAGGGCGACTGGAAATTCACCCAATACAACCTGGTCATCCCGATACCGAATGACATTGCCCAGGATGTGGTCAAAATGATTCGGGAAGCCACAAAAAACCCGAAATAATCTATACATTTTTGCATAAAAGCGGAATCGTTTTGATAACGGTTCCGCTTTTTTTCGGCGCTTTATGTCTTTAGTTTTACGATGTCCTTAGGAGGAAATGATCTACTTCCCGCAACAACTTCCCGGAGCGCCGCAGGAATGAGGCGCTCCACAGCAGCTGCCCCCGGCTTCGCCGGCATGGGTCGGAGAAGATTGCACGGTATTGTGAGCCGAGATCAATTTAACGAGATCGGCGCTGCCGCAGGTTTTGCAGTGCAGATCTTCCTGGTTACTCAAAACAAGAACTTCGCTGACTGCGTTACATTTTTTACATTTATATTCGTAAATGGGCATTGAATACTCCTTTAGATAGGTTTATAGGCAGTAGCTTTTTAGGCTATCGGGCGACAAAATCTCCGAAAAAACACTCGAACCGGAAGACCTACAGTCTAAACTCCTATAGACTAAACACCTTTATTATTCATGCGCGCAACCGCCTTGATGTCCGCCGCAGGTGTGGTTCATGGTCAGTTCCGGCAGTTTGCCGTTATTGAAAAGGGCTACATTCGCCTTGACACTCGGTTCCGCTGCCCGGAAAACTTTAACACCCTCGGCATTGAGCTTCATTAAAGCTCCGGCGCCGATACCGCCCACCACCACTGCGTCGACCTGTTGGCCGCCGATGGCTTTGAACGGATTACAAGCTCCATGCGTGTGGTGCATATCACTATTGGCGACGCTGGTCGCATTTTCCTTTTCCGTATCCACAATCACAAAAGCCGGGGCTGAACCGAAATGGCCGTAAACCGTGCTCTCGATTCCGTTGTCTTTTTCCACTGTAAAACATAATTTCATAATCTTTCTCCTTTAACAAAAAAATTCAAAATGTTTTCACCTGTTCTTACCTTCTCATAGGGTACGGGCGACCGGCTCGGTAGCGATACGGTTTTCATCTCCGCTTCGGTCGCCCCTACCGCCTTTCATACATTCAAACGTTCTCACTTTCTCACGTTCTCACGATTTTTAAGGCTTTCCCGCCCAGAATCGCCTCCGCTACTTTATGCCGCGCCTGATCGAGAATCCGGCCGAAAGTGGCCCGCGAAATATTCATTTGTTTGGCCGCCTCTTCATGATACAGGCCCTCATAATCAGCCAGGCGCAAGGTTTCCAACTCATCGAGATTTAACGCTATTTCTTCAAGACTGGTAAGTGGACTACCCCTAGGCTTGAAATAATTCGCATTGGGTTGGCATTGGATACACCGGCATTTTTTAGGTCGCGACATATTTAGATTATAAGCATATGCTCATAATCCGTCAAGCCTAATCTAACATAATAGCCTCAAAATTTTTATAACAATCTGAAAATATTAAACTTTATTTCTTGTTTTGATCCGGCACTTATTCTTGGGGCGGGTCCTTTCTAATGAATCCGGTAATGATAAGATAGACACAATACAGGCTGAAACATATAAACACGATCCCGAAAATCTTGCCAATCAAGCTGGAAAACCCGGTCAGCAAAGTCAAAGAAATAAAGCGTCGGATCGCCTTATCTCTTTAGCTCGATCACATTCCATAATTGTCGTGCTCTTATGGCTTTTTCCTTCTGTTCGATTTTGTCGGCTCTTCTTTTCTTCAAAGTAAACAGGTGATACACCGCCCACCATAAGCCGGCCAGAAAAGCCAGCTGCGCGAAATAAACCGTCAGCAGAATATCTTCTTTCCCGTTCATATAATCAGGCAGGATGGAGATGGATGCGGCTTCACCCCCCGGCCAATTAAAAGCGAATTCATAAGAACCCGGCTTAACAATGGTAAAACAGAGAAAAGGCCTTCCCTTGGCCAAAGTCGTGTCATACGGCCTGATGCCTCTGCTCACAAAATAGAAAGCAATGGGACCCTGTTCCGTTTCTTCAACCAACCAAGGCCCTCTTTTTTTATCGGTTTGACTTGCCTGAAGAAATAACAAATCAATATCATCGGTATAAACGACATAGCCGCCCGGCTTCCCGAAAAAAATCGTATGCCCCTGGGTTGCCGGATCAACTTTGATCACTTCATTCTTTGCAGGCAAATGGATCCATTCCAATTTCTCCGGAAGATACAGAAACGGCGATCCCAGAAGCTTAATCAGATCAGGGGAAAAATACAAGAGGATCGCGATCGGAATGAAAACAAGAATACCGAGAAACAGATGCATCATTTGATGCGCATAGCGATTTTTCTTTTCCATCTGGCCTCCTGACAAATCATGCAATGATTCAATCCGTTTTTTCATTGACCACAATCCGCCGGCCGTCATAAGCGGGATGAATCGTCCCATTTTTACGGATATACTCGATCAGCACATCCAGACGCTGCCGGCCCGTGTCCTGAACCGCGATCCCCTTCAGCGCCCGTTCGGCAAAATGGGAATTAGTCGCACCCGTATAGACCCGATCGTTCTGTAACGGTTGTCCGTTAACGCTGACCTCGATCAACTCATCTTTTTCCAGACGATAGCGCAGCCCTGATACAGCCGGAGCGTATTTTTTTAGGATCTCCCGTAGTTTCTTGCCCGTGATTTTAAATGTCACTACCGTATTATCGAAAGGATCGAGCCGAACCAGATCGCCGCGGGTGATCTTGCCTTTCAACAAAGGGGCGCGCACACCGCCCAAATTCTCCAGTTCAATCTCGGTCCCGAACGTTTCCCGCACCGCGTCCGTCACTAAATTGGATTCAGCCGCATCGCTGCAGCGCCGGCTGAAATCGGCCGCGGCGTTGCCGATAACTTCGGAATAGCGCGCCGGAAGGCGGTCCGCATATTGCTTGATTTGTTCCGCCGTCTTTTCATCCGGACGGATCGCGGTTGTGATGGGAAGCAAACGAGCCTTATACTGCTTCAACCGCCATGCTCCGGAAGTATCTTTTTCAAAAACCAAATCGCATTGCCCTAATTCGCCGCCCCACTGATGGGCCTGGACAATGACCGTGCCGTTCATGCGCTCCGATTGAAGCGCATCCGGCTGCCGGATAAACTCGCCGAAAGGCAATCGCGAATGGGAATGACCCCCGATAATCACGTCGATTCCGGACGCGGTTTGCGCGATCTTTTCATCCGTTTCTTTGCCGCAATGCGAAATCAAAACAATGATATCCGCTTTGGAGCGCAGTTTTTTTACAATGGCACGAGCCGTAGTAATTACGCCCGCAACCCCAAGGCCTTCCCGCATGGCTCGATAAGAAGCTGTTTCTTTGGCGACCAGACCGAAAATTCCCACGCGGACCGAGCCGACCGATTCTATTCTATAAAGCGGGGTCAGCGGCTTCTTGTCGACGGCAAAGGTCACATTGGAGCACAGGATGGGATAACGCGCCTGATCGATGAGCTTCAGCGTGTGCGCCAGAGTATGGTTGAAATCGTGATTACCGAACACGGCAAAATCATAGCCGGCCGCATTCATGGCGGCGATATCCGCTTCACCGTGAAATTCGGTCGAAAAAGAAGTTCCGTCTGAAAAATCACCCGCATCGATCAACCAGACCTTGGCGCCTTTGCTCTGCAATTCGTTGCGGATTTGCTTGATCAGCGTGACCCGCCGGGCCATACCGCCGATCTCTTTACGCTCCGGCAAACCCGGAGAAGTCAGGCAGGGGTCGCTCTGGGCCGGATAACTGAAAGGCAAAAGATAGCCGTGGGTGTCATTGGTGTGCAAAATCGTCAAAGAGACAGTCTGAGAAAATCCCGGAACCGCGCCGATGAAGAGAAAAACCGAAACAATAAACGACAATATTGGGGTTTTAAATCGGTTCAAGTTTACTCCTGCCCAATGATAGATCCAAAAAAATTTGCACGGGATTAAGAAGATTAATCCAAAGAAACATGGGATCAACCTTCTTGTTGCAATAAAAAGAAACCATATGCAAAAGATAGCCCATCAAATAAGCCATTTTCATTAAAATGGTCGGACACGATAGATGCCACTGCCGGTGAATTCTGCAACCCGGTAGCCGCAGGCTTTAGCCTGCGGAAGTTGGGGTTATTACTCCACAGCTATAGTCTTTATTATTCTTTTACCACGTTAAATGATTTTTCCACCAATAATTGCTTTTTATAAAAAATCTGAAAAATCCACTCACCCGGAACCAATTCATACTCCCCATCAAAAGTATAAACATTAAATCGCTCCACACCGATCTTCGCTTTTGTATTCAATTCACTTTTAGTTTTTCCTTTTATGGGGGGATGGATTAATCTTGCCAAAATCCCAATCTCTTTATTTTGTGGTTCGCCATTGATGATATATCTGATGCCAAAACTTATTTTTAGCTTTGCCGGTATCGTCTCGGTTTTTTCTGTAAATGTTATGCTTTCAATAATATTCAATTTTCCATCTGCGGTTGTCTCTACATTTATTGTTTCTTTTATAACAGCATTGCATATTCCGTATTCCAATAATTTAGCATCAGAAATTTTTTCTTTACCATAACTGATCGGAGCAATAACCCATAAAATCAAACATAGCATTGAAATGATTGGTCCCCATTTAATTTGCATAATTTCCTCCTCTGTATTTTCTAAGATATTTACAAAATTTTTCTATTGCACTTTTTTCATGAAACTGTCCGCCAATGTCGCAATCTTTTTTATGGCCGCGGATCCCTTGGCTTTTAATTCCTCAAATAGGATATAGGTAATCGCCCGCGGCACGAACAGCTTGGAATCCACCGGACCTGCTTTGGTTTCGACGGCCTTAAGCCCCTCGGCGATTGTTGTCCGCAATGCAGCCGGAATCTTCTCATCTTGACTCAATTTTTTCATCTTGATCAAACCACTTTGCATATTCCCGGTTTTGAGGTCGACACAAGCATCAAAGAGCCGATAGGGCCACTCGATCCGGGTGAGCTCGCTGAAACCCGCAAAATGAAACCGAGCCATCTCGTAATTTTCGATCCGGATCGCCAAGCTGGCCAAAGTGAGATGGGCCAGGATTAGGGTTTCCTTGTCATATTCAAAGTTGGGATTCTGCTTGATCATCTCAAGCGCTTTGGCCGATTCTGTTTGCGCTACGGTCGGCAACCCCTCTTCATAGAGCGCAATGGCGACGACGGATTGCGCCAGAAACCCGACTTGATAATCTTTATTCTCCTTTAAAATCTCCGCCTCGGCCAGTGCATAAACCGGCTTGCGCATCACGGCCCAGCCATAGGCCAGCAGCAAACGGATCGTGACTTCATTCAATTCCGGAATCTCTTTTTCACGTTGTTGATTATAGAGCGCCACAACCGGAGGAATGGCCTTGCGCGAAGCCAGGGCATAGGTCTTATATTTTAACCCCGTCTTCATTTCCGAAAACTTTTCCTGTTCGGTCTTTTCCTTGCCGCAGGACGCGATAAAAGCCAAAAGAATTCCTAAGATTGCAATTAAAACATATTTTCGAGTTTTCATGACTTTTATGAATATTCGACTTTTGGATAGTAGACGAAAACAACAGGGACCGGACCCAAATCACAGACAAAGCACTTGCCTGAGTCCATCCTCAATTTGCTCTAAATCATCCGAAGAGAGCGCATCAGCCTTATCCATCAATCGGCTTTTATCGACCGCCCGGATTTGGTCGCAGACCGCTACGACGCTTTTTCCCAGGCAGTTGACGCCTATGGTCAAAGGCGGATTCGGTGCTGTTGAAGTGGAAAGCGGAATGACCACAATCGTTCTTCGGGCTTTGTTGATGGCGGTAGCGGCGATTAATACGCAAGGCCGTTTTTTCTTTATCTCCGAACCGATAGTGGGATCTAAATTGACCCAATAAACATCACCACGATTCATGCTTGACCCCATCCGCAACCGTGACTTCCCATTCCTTCATTTCGGCATTCAAGGCTTCATTCTGTTCCACCTCTAAAGCGCATTGGTACAAAGCATCTTCTCTTTTTTTAAGCTCTTGCTCAAGCAACTGCGAAATGATTTTGCTGCGCTGTCGGCCTGGAATAACCGCCTTCATCCTGGAAGCTAAGGAGTCTGAAACCGATATTAAAATTCTCTGCATAATATCTCCAAAATATTAGGATACAGTATATTGTATATACTATATAACATATCTTAATCTGTCAATAATTTACAGGAACTTGTTAACAGGTCCTTAGTGACAATATTTAATTATATCAATGATATTAATCAGTTAATATTTTATACTTATAGTGGCCCTGCTTGGGCTTGTTGTTGATTTTTTTGATTCGTCAATCTTCAACCTGCAATTTTCCAATTCCCTATTCCCTGCACTCAATTTTTCCCACCACACCCAAAAATTTGGTCCAGGTAAGATAATGAAACACAAAACCTTCTTCCGTATCCTCGATCTCATGTTCCTCATGATCCAAGTAACGAAGCCTGGTTAACCATACCTCTTCGATCTTTTGTTTACCCGTCTCCTTATCCACGCCCGACTTGAGCTTGGCGCGGGTTGTAAGCATGCAATCGGGATCGTCGCTCTTCTTGGTAAAGGCATATTCCAAACACCCGACCGCTCCCAAAGCCGTATCAATATCTTTCTGGAATTCGATAAGATCTTCACCAGTGTTCCGGACGCGATGCGCCGTCAGTTTTTCTCCAAAATGATTCATAATCCGCCTTAATGGTCCTGTTGCTGCTGCGCAAGTTGAAACGGTTCGACCAACTTAATTCAACTTTCCATAAAAGTCACTGACATTGAAATAAACGGTTTTCTTTTCACCCTTGGCCCCTTTTCTTTCATGCAGCATTCATTGTTTTTGTTCGACTAACAGCCTACCGCCTATCTGCCTAAACCGCTTCCCTTAAACCCGAGATACAACTTAATATCCGGATAATAATAATTGCTCCGGCTTCTTTTCTTTATCTGAATATACCCCGATGTCTCGAGTTGTTTGGTGATTCGGGACAAATTCGGTTGTTGAATGTTCAGGACTTTAACAAGATCCTGCTGAATAATACCGGGATGATCCAGAATCGCCTTGAAAACCGTGAACTGAGATTTGACTCGTTTCAGGCTTTCCATTTTCGCCTGTCCGGCATCATAAAAGAAGAACCGGGCATGGTCCGCGGTGATGGTCTTAACCAACGGTTCGTTGTAATATTTGATCAGGAGTTGATAGACAATATTCAAAATTTCCCGGAAAGACCCGTTGGATAAATCATAGATCAGTTTCAATAGGTCTCTTTCAAGGGGCAGTTCGCCCTTCATATTGGCTTTCTTGATTCTCAAGCGAAAAGCCGCTATGATTTCTTTAAAAGGCAAGGGCTCCACAACCGCCACATGCTGGATAAGCTGCCCCACCCTGGGTACATTCGTTTTTAAAAACGGACCTAAATTGGCATTCCCGCAAATGATCCAACTGAAAAAGGGGTTTTGCAACGTATCCCGGATCTCATTAAAAAAACGCATCAGATCTTCTTCCTTAAAGCCATAGCCCATATCCAGGTTGTCCAATTGGATAATAATTGGCGCTTCTTTGCGGTAGTTCTCTTTCAATAATCGGCCGATCCTGAACATATAATCGAGCAGCAGGGACTGATTGATCAAAGCAGCCCGTGACAGGGACTCCCCTTTTGAAATACCGAACCCGGCGCCGCTGATGCCCAGGTTGATTAGCTTCACATCTGAAAAAACCGTATGGATTTCTTTGACGATTTTATATTTTTTCAAGGCGCGATGCGGCGATTCTTTGCGCATGATTTCCTTGACGATCGCGGCCAAAATAATCGCCATAAAAACGTCATTGTCCCAGTGCGACTTACAGGGAATTTCCAGCAGAGGCGTGAAAAACCCCTTTTTGGAATGGCGCACCACATTCCCCAATGAGGTTTTGCCCACGCCGATTTCCCCCTCCAGAATGACCACGGCCTTGTTGGATAGGAGATCGGAGAGAAATTTGATTTTTTCGGAATGCCCGACAAACTGATTCAGATTATCGCGACCGATCGGGTAATTGTCGCAGATATTATTGGGGATGCCCCATTTGGTAAACATGGATTTTCCGTGGTGTGTGGTTTGTTAATAATGTTTATTTTCGAGTAGAGACACACGGAGTAACACCGTAAAATCATGCCTCTCTACCGGCTACCTGGATAGATTCATTCCCGATATATATTAATCCCCTAAAAATATCAATATATATCAGAATTTATACATATATCCGCTTATGGATCGATCAAAAATATTTCCAGTCCATTTGCCGTCACGATAGATATCACCTTATGTGCGTTCTGCCGCCAGGGTAGTCGCAGCCTTTACAAGAATGTGATGTTTTGCCCATTCTTTAAGCCGGCTAAGACGCAGGCTGAAGCCGGCGCCTACCGTAAAAAAAAATAAGCAATAGTAAGGTTACTCTTCCGTGTGGTCCGTGTATTCCGTGGTTTTCACCCTCTTTTCGCCTTCTGTGTGGTCCGTGGTTGAAATCGATTCTCCGACCTTACCCTAATCGCAAACCGCCCCGCTTCCAAATAATGCTTGATTTTTTAGCTCCGGAGTGGCAGGAATAAACGTTCCGATAAAAGGAGGAAAAAAACAATGAATGACGCTCTGAATGCGCAGGACCCCGAACTGCAAAAAGTCCGACACTCCGCTTCGCACATTATGGCCCAGGCCGTGCTGGAGATGTTCCCCCAAGCCAAAATTGCCATTGGCCCTTCCATTGACACCGGTTTTTATTACGATTTCGAGTTACCCCGCGGCCTGACTACGGATGATTTGCAGACGATTGAAACGCGCATGAAAGAGATCATAACTAAAGGCGACCCATTTATCTATGAAGAGGTGGATGAGGCCAAAGCCCGCCAACTATTCAGCGACCAACCCTATAAACTGGAATTGATCGACGGCCTGGTCTCCGGCGGAACCGATGAAAACGGCGAGCCTCTCAAAGACAAACCCAAACTATCCATTTACCGCAATGGTCCGTTTTTAGACCTTTGCCGGGGGCCGCATGTGGCCAATACCAAAGAGGTCACGGCCGCGGCCGTCAAGCTGCTGAATGTAGCCGGCGCCTATTGGCGCGGTGATGAAAAGCGACCCATGCTGCAGCGAATTTACGGCACGGCCTGGAAAACACATCAGGACCTGGAAAAATATCTGGCCTGGCGCGAAGAGGTGGAGAAACGCGATCATCGTCGCCTGATGCAGGAACTGGACCTGGTCAGTTTTCACGCCGAAGCCGGAGCCGGGCTTTCCTATTGGCATCCCAAAGGCGGCCAGATGCGCGTGCTGATCGAAGACCACTGGCGCAAACGCCATTATGAGGGCGATTATGATATCGTCTTCACCCCCCATATCGGCTTGGCGCACCTTTGGCAGACCTCCGGGCATCTTGAATTTTATAAGGACGGCATGTATTCGCCCATGGATATTGACGGTCAGGACTATTATATCAAACCCATGAACTGTCCGTTTCATATCATGATCTACAAATCCCATCTCCGTTCCTACCGTGAACTGCCCTTGCGCTGGGCCGAGCTCGGCACGGTTTATCGGTATGAGCGCAGCGGCACCTTGCACGGAATGTTGCGCGTGCGCGGGTTCACCCAGGACGATGCCCATATTTTCTGCACCCCCGAACAGATTGAAGCGGAGATCCTGCGCGTGCTCGATTTCAGCATCGACCTGTTTCACGACTTCGGCTTCACCGATTTCAAGATCGAGCTCAGCGTGCGCGACCCGAAAAAACCCGAACATTATGTGGGTCCCGATGCCATGTGGGCTCAGGCTGAAGAATCCCTGATCAAGGCCCTCAAGGCCCGCGATTTGCCCTATGAACGCATGGAAGGCGAGGCGGTTTTTTACGGACCCAAGATCGACATCAAGATCAAGGATGTATTGGGACGGGCCTGGCAGTGCACTACCATTCAATTTGACTTTAATTTGCCCGAACGATTTAACATGACCTATATCGGCCAGGACGGCAAGGAACACCAACCCTATATGGTACACCGCGCCCTGTTCGGCAGCCTGGAACGCTTTTTCGGTATCCTGGTGGAACATTATGCCGGCGCTTTCCCGGTCTGGCTCTCCCCGGTACAAGCGGTTTTGGTACCCATTGCCGATCGGCATCAGGAATATGCAGTTAAGGTGGAAAAGCTGCTGCGCAGTGCCGGAATACGCACTAAAGTGGATAGCTCGAGCGAGCGCATGCAAGCCAAAATCCGCAATGCCCAGCTTGAAAAAGTCCCTTATATCCTGGTCATGGGCGACAAAGAAGCCGCGGCTGAACAGGTCAATTTGCGCATGCGGGACAACACCACGCCCGGCGCCATGCCGGTTGAAGCGTTCATAAAGATGGCTCAGGAGGCGGTTGCTCAAAGAAGGCTTTTATAACACATTGATCTAATTGCCTTTTCATCGGGATGCCTCTTTTTTTAGCGGAACGGTGAATTAATTAGCCCGATTTTTTAAAAAGACTTGACACGCTAGGGCCGGTTTGTTAAAGAGGTCAAACTATTGCATAATGCCCTGAAAAAGACTGAATTTTTTCTTTATATCACTAAGCACAGGAGGGTTTGATAATGGCCTACGAAGTAAAAGTGGATGTGGAAAAGTGTGAAGGATGTGAACAGTGCGTAGAGGTTTGCCCGGTTGATGTGTATGAAATGCAGGACGGCAAATCCGTTCCGGTGAACGCTGAAGAATGTTTAGGCTGCGAAAGCTGCGTTGAAGTTTGCGATCAAGAGGCGATTACGGTTACTGAAGTTTAATTAAGCCTTATGACATTATAAAAGCCACCGTCTCCGAAGGGGGACGGTGGCTTTTATTTTAATCACTTCCAAAAATTTACCACGAAACAATTTTGTGTTGCTTAAAATTGTTTCGTGGTTAAAATTCTTCGTTGCTTGTAGGGGTTCAAAATTTTGAACCCCCTCCCTT
>RPPU01000075.1 GCA_003819975.1 Desulfobacteraceae bacterium | reverse complement strand
TTAAATTATCCTTGAAATCGTGTTTCCCGTCTATGATTCCGGCGATGTCGAAGATCCCCCAGGACTTGGCGCACACCGGGCAGTACAGCACCCCGCCGTCGGGGTTTTCGTAGAGCGTGGCCGATGGCGTGGCGTCGTCGTGGTTGGGACACCGCCAGGTTTTCAGCTTGGCGTTGTACGCGATTCCGCGCTTTTCGAGGTATTCTCGGAGGCGGAGGCGGAGGCGGTGGAGGTCGGGTTTCATATTTTAATCCGGTTGAACACCCTGCGAAGGCAATACGACCGGATTATTGATACCACCGTGAAGAACGCGCCGATGGCCAGGTTTGACCGCAAGGGAACCGAAATCCCGAACACTGGGAATATTATCAACTGCGAACCGAGGGCGACAAGGTAGCCGATGGCGACGTTGGTTATTGATTCTATTAGTGAGTATTTTTTAGATTGCATTTTAAAATAGCCTCCGCTGTTCCATGGTTTCGTCAATCCACTTTTTAGCCTTATCATAATATTCTTTTTTTATTTCAAACCCATACGCACTCCGGCCCTCCTCGTATGCGGCAATTAAAGAACTGCCGCTTCCAGCCACCGGGTCAATCACCACGTCGTTTTCATCCGTGAATATCTGAATAAGTCTCCGGAGTAGCTTCACCGGCTTTTGAGTTGGATGCAGTTTCTCTGTCTTTTGTTCGCGCTCCCAATCCATGCAGTTAAATATCATCTTGCCCTGGTTGTTGAACTTCGGGAGCTTGTCACGGTAAAGGATTAAAGCGTATTCGCAATTCCCAACTACCCGCATATTTGTCTTCAGGACTTGCGCGGAAAAGTTCTTCCTGAAAATAAGATTGATATAATTCGGGAATCCGCTTTCCTTCGCAAGCTTTATCAATTCGAATTGCTGTTCAAACTCACAAAATACAATCATACACGGAGCTTTCCCGGCTTCCTTTGGTTCCTTGACTAACAATTTAGAGCAGAAATGGAAAAACTCTGTAATCCGAAAATTCTTATCAGTGTCGAAAAACTCTTTCCCGGCAAGCTTGCTCTCTCCGTTCTTCCTGTCTCCGTCAATATACCATGACGGATTTGAGCCGTAAGCATTGATGCCGATATTATACGGGATGTCTGCAATCACAAGTTGCGCTTTCTGAATGTGGTACTGTTTAAAGTTCTGAAAATGGTCTCTATATAGTTCGATTTTATTTATTTTTTCCGTCATCTCTCCGCCACACCCCTCTTTATATTCCGCACCAATCGACGCGCCCATGGGCGACGCCGTGGTGGCGTCGCGTTACTCCCAACCCTTAACTAAAAACACTACCTCGCTTTTTAGGATATCCCCCGGCGTGGTTTCCCAGGTGTGGACTTTTGGGCACAATACAACCCCGGCGGACTTAAACACAAGTGCGATAAACTCCGAACATATCACGGCTTGCCTTGACACGTCGGGAACATGGCGGACGCGGAAAAGGTTTTTAATGAGTATCATTATTAGTTGTCCGAACGCATACGGGCGGCGCTCGGACTCGAAACAGTATTCACGGATTTTTAATTCTTGTGATTCGGTAAGACTCAGCACGCGGGCAAGGTATACGCGTGAGCCGGATTTGTAGTTTTTCCAGGTGCGACGAATGACGCCGCCCGAACCGGCTTCGGTTATCATGCCGTCGCCCATGTAGATGGCAACGTGTCCGGCCTTGTAGCCGGTGACGCGGTGGATTAGGTGGTGAAGCCATGACTTGGGGTTATACACAACGATGATGTCCAACGGTTGCGCTTTATTCTTGTAGGTTATCATTTTAGCACCTCCTTGATGGATATGCCGGTGGCGGATTGGATGGCTATTATCATTTCTTGTGTATAATTTAATTGATACCAAGTTAGCGGATACGCTTTTTTATATTCCTCAACCTTATTTATCAACGCCTTAAGCATATCCGGCGCGGCGGCGATGAGACGGGCGTTGGCCTGTTTTTCTTCCATCCGTTTTGCTTCTTCAGCCCACGGCCTACTCCATGCTTCACAAACAATAGAAGTCCATTCTTTACCACCGTCCAAAGTTGTAGAACATGCAATTAAATGATTATCGCTTCCAGTTACTTCCCACTTCCCAGGCGCGTGTTTTAGTTTCATTTCCCTTTCCCCTTCATTAAATTTTCCATCGCCTCGGAGAAAACCTTGGCGTTAAAGTCCATAATATTTGCACTCATCCCGGCTTGGCGGATGCCGTAAACAAGGCGGATGTGCTTGCGGTATCGGTCATACAATTCTTGATCGATTTGCACCATGACTTTGTATTTGTTGGTGGTTAGTTTCATCCCTTCCCCTCCTCAATCATTCTAACATCCTTCTTCTCTATCCTTTCCGAGACGCGGCCCATGCGGTATTCCATGGATTCAAATTTTCCGGCCAGGGTTTTAATTGTCGTCATGGCGGACTGGATGTCAATGTTTAATTCGTGCATAAGTATTTCGTGTTCCCGGACTTCATCCTTGAATCGGCGGTATCCAGCGCGAAGGTCGATGTTTTCCAGTTCTAACTTTTTTATACGCTCCTCTTTTTGTTCGACAAGTTCAAGCATTTTCAATTCCCGCTCATCCGCGGCTTTTGCGGATTCGGTTATTATCCGGCCCTCGTAGTCTGAAATGAGTTTTAAAACCTTGGTTTCGTTTTCGCCGATAAGGGACATTTTATCCGCAAAATACTTCTCTCGCTCTCGTTGCGTCACCTCGTTGTCAAGGTCAAGGATACGGCGTTTCAAGGTGTTGACTGTTTCCGATAAAAGCTTTTTTGACTTGAAATAGTTTAGCACATTACCCTCCGTTTTATCCCCGCTGAATACGGCAATCTCCAGCAAAGATTTTTTTGGTTTAAGTATCTTAAATAGGCATGGTTTTTAGGATTGGGAATGTAATTTTCATATAGATAACAATAGCCCATTGAGAAAATCAAGGTGTAATTAAATGTGTGCCGTGTTTTCATAACCCCCTCCGGTATCCAACCCCCACGACCTCAAAACCCGGGGTGTCCGTGCGGGCGTAGATGTTGCGACCGTCGAAAATTAGGGGGCGTTTCATCAAGGCGCGCATATAGGTGAAATCAGGGTTTTTATACTCATCATGATCGGTTGCGATAACAAGGGCATCGGCCCCACAAAGAATATCATACATCCCCCCGGGATTTGTTATTGGATCATGTAGGGCAATGTTTGCATATTGCTTGAGATTATTAAATAATTCAACAGCCGGACTTTCGCGCGTGTCATCGGTTCCGGGTTTAAACGAGCGGCCCCATATGGCAATTTCTTTTATTGGTTCGTCAAACTTCAAGCTTCTTTGTAGTATTTTTGTCACCATCATAATAATTTGCAATTGGTTTATGCTGTCAACGCCTCCGATTATCGGGCTTTCGTATGCGTTTATCATCGCCCTCACATCCTTCGGAAAACATGACCCACCGTACCCGATACCGGCTTTCAAGAAGTCCGGGCCGATTCTCTTATCAGCTCCCACGGCTTCCATCACGTCCACCACGTTCGCGCCGGTGTCGTCGCAGATGCGGGCGATTTCGTTGGCGAAACTTATCCGCGTGGCAAGCATACAATTCGCGGCGTACTTGGTTAGCTCCGCGCTTTCGGGCGACATGAAAAACACGCGGTGGATGCTACCATAAAGAGCGGCGACGGCGCGGGTGTTGAACTTATCGCCGCCAAGGACTATCCTGTCGGGGTTTTGAAAATCGTGAACGGCTTGGCCTTCGCGCAAAAATTCGGGATTGCTGACAACCGGCATACCAAGCACCAGGGAAGCGCGGGCGGCGGTGCCGACGGGGACGGTGCTTTTGTTGATGATAATGGCGTGGGGGTTTAAGTATGGTTTCATGGCCTCGAGTGCGGCGTCGTAGTAGGACATATCCACGGCCCCGGATTCCTGGGAAGGAGTGCCGACACAGATAAATATAAAATCAGCGTTTTTCACGGATGATATTTCGGTGGTGAAGCGCACGCCGTCAAGACATAATCCGGGCTCGTAGATGGGCATGTGTCCTGCTTTCAGGC
Organism: Desulfobacteraceae bacterium; assembly: GCA_003819975.1. The sequence continues at coordinate 8,017 of RPPU01000075.1, read as the reverse complement.
GGTCGATCTTTTCCGCGTCGATGTCGATACAGATTACGTCATGGCCGAGCGACGCCATACCGCACGCGGTGGTGAGGCCGACGTACCCGGCGCCGATTATTGCGAGTGTTTTCATTTATCCCCCGTTTCGCGTGTGATATTTTTATAATATACTCCAGTGAATCCGTGCTCTGATTCGCATACTAAGCTTCTCCGGACAATGGTGTCAATTTTTATTCCGTGTTGATAAACGTCATAATAGCAGTTTTTTGTTTTAACACCGCACCCGACAATAATCGCAAGTACCACAAGCATGGTTTTCATTTATCCAACCCCTTGCACAAAATATATTCCCCTTCGTAGCCGAAAAACGCGGGGCATTGTTCGCATTGCATTGACGCGACCTGACACATTACCCCATGCGGGCAGGGGTGCGGGCATAGGCCGTACTGGTTGGTTTCATGTTTGATTTTCATAGTGCCTCACTCGGACAAAGATATATCATAATCAACGTGGATTTCCACGCTTTTACACTTCGGGCAAGCCGTGTACTGGTTCTTTGACGTCCATGTATGCCAGCACTTTTTACAGCAGTAGCTATATATTTTTCGCATGCTTCGCCTCCAACCGTGCGGCCTCTTCGGGGGTGGGGTGGATGCGAACTAATATTTTATTTATACAAATCTTCATGTATATGTCCTTATATTTATCAGGCAATTTGCAATCTGGGCCATACTTCCAGCCGAAAAAATAACATCCGGTACACGTATCAGGAAAGACTTTTTCTTTCTTCAAAAACACCTTCGCCATCTCACGCCTCCTTAAAACGGTATCTCGTCCTCATTAAACGGCTCCCCGGGTGCTGACATGGGTGCCGGTGCGGGCGCGTCGTCTTGCTTGGGCTGTAAAAAGAAAAACCGCTCAACGATAATTTCAACAACCGATCTTTTTGTTCCGTCCTGCGCGTCCCATGTGCGTTGCTGTAATCGCCCTTGTATTCCGATGCGGTGGCCCTTCTTCACATATTGCGCGATGGCCTCGCCGGTTTTGCCCCATGCTATGCAGTTAAAAAATGATGTCTGTTCTTTTTTTTCGCCGTTTGAAACATAGGTATATCCGCAAGCGATGGAAAAATTTACTACTGTTGAACCGTTTTGCGTTGTTTTTAAATCAGCGTCACGAACCAGGCGCCCGACCCCTGACCAATTGTTCATATCTGTTGCCATTTCTTTTACCTCGTTATTTATTTACTTGGCGATGGCGGGACTCGAACCCGCAATCGCCGTACTTCCGGATACGCGGGAGGAGAGACCGCGCCGCTTTTTTGGCCTACTGCGTTTCCCTTGTGGGGCATCCGTGGGCCTCGTGTCGTGAGCCGCCGGGGAGAGTTGAACTCCCAACCTACTGATTACAAATCAGCCGCTCTGCCATTGAGCTACAACGGCGTTGCCGGGGAACCGCCCCGGCGCGGTGTGGCATTATGCGAGCTGGTCCCTGTTGAACCACTCGCCTTGTCCGCCTTTTAATTTTACATAGTAGCATTCCTCACCGGAATTGTTGATGGCGGCCATGTCGACAATTCCCTTGTCTCCGAGGATTGTTTTAACAACTTGGTTAATGCTAAAAGCAAACTCTGCCTTCATCATAGTAATTCCCCCTGCCCTTCCTCCGCCTTGACCGGCTTCGATGGGGTTTGGAGTTGTGTCACGGCGTCGTCGGCGGTTGTGCCGTGGACGGTGAACTCGGCTTCGATGTAATCATCGGACTTGACCGCCGCGTCGACGTCCGGGCTTATGCTGACCGAGCGCAACAATGCTTTCATGACGGTCTTAATGCCCATCCCGTTAAACGAATGTGTCCAGGGTGAGGCGTCCGGGCGGTTTTTATACATGGATGAATACTTGTCACGAAATTCCGCGACCTCCTCGGTGGACATCCATTTTACATATGTCGCCGACCCTTTGAGTTTCAGCGCGGCAACGAAGCCGATTACTTCGCCCCGGTCACGTATCGCGGGGGAAAAACTGTAATCGTCGCCGGATGCTGATTTTTTGATACTGAACTCATCGTTTGCGCGTACAAGATCGGCGGTCACAAATTCAACCTTACCCGATGAAAGCGCGAGGTCGATAAGGCCGTTTTTCATGATCTGGTAATTGAGCACCATTTCCCCGGCCTTGTTTTTGTAGCCGATGAGCGCCGCCTTTCCTTCCTGCGGGTTTAATGATAACCCCGTTGTCGCGGCGTATCTCATCGCGTTAAATAATGACTTTTTACCGGCCTCGGTTCTAAGGCATTCCGAAAGCGTGGTATTGTCATTTATCGCAATCATAGCCGATTTTAGAAACGACGTAAAATCGTATTTTCTGACCGCGTAGTTTTTGAGGGACTTTTCTGATTTTTTGAGAAAGTCCCCCGCGTCGGTGGTTGTGGGTGTGTTGGGTGTTGCCATTTGGTTTCCTCCTGTTGTTTTGCCTGCCGTGTGATTCCCGGCCGTGCCTTGCCTTGCCCAACCTTGCCGTGCCTGCCGTGTGGTGCCGCTCCAGACCTATTCGAGCCGCGCCATGTCGAGCCGCGCCGCGCCAGGCCCCGCCTGCCTTATCACGCGATCTTTTTCCTTATGCTGGCGATGTTTTTGGATATGATGCTAACCTCATCCGTCAGGTTTAAGGCTATCGCAATACGTCGTACCCTGTCAACTATTGTTTCAAGGCGGTCGATTTCATAAATCATCGCCTCAATAGCCATTTCGCGATCTGATTTCAAAATTGCCGTGTCGCTGTACGATTGCACGTTTGACGCGACCTCGGGGCTTCTCACATAACGCGGAACCGCAACACTATGTGATTCCATGGTTATGTTTATCGTTACCGAGCGGATGAGGCGGCGGGCGGTTTCCCGCCATGCCTCCATTGCCGCCTTTTTCAGATCCCATTCAAAACAATCATGTAAAACGCTTTTCGGGTTTTTCGCGTCTTCGATTATAATGTCAGGCGTGATATTCCCGTGCTTTTTATACAGCGCGTTTATGCGGTCTTCGATTGATTCTTTCACTTCGCCCTCCTCGTGACTTTGTGTCCCCGCTTTTCGGCTTCGATGATAAACCACTCAAAAAGCTCATCGGTTTCGTCGTCGTATGCCTCGGGGTTTTTCATTGCTTTTTCCTGCGCGCTCCGGTCCCCCTCTTTAAGGATTTTTAAAAATTCCTTATCGTCGGGTTTTACGAGCCGGAATTGTCCAAATGTGCCGGAACCCTTTTCCGGCCTCCAATCACCTACACCCTGGATTTGTCCGGCGGCGGCAAGAAGATTTGACACAATCGGTTCTTTAAGAAGCGGAACAGTGAACACAACCGTAAGACGTGCGGCCCATTTCGGGATTATGCAACGGCTCCGAACGTCCGGGGTTTTATTCATGTCCGCGCTTCTCGTTACTGACATGTGGAGTTTTGGAATACCATAAAGCGGTATCTTTTCACCCTCTACCCACATGAGGCGGCCCATCTGTGCTTTTTTCGCTCCAGGTATGTCGATTGCCGTGTTTGCAATCGCCTTTTTGAAAGCGGTCGCAAGGTGAGCCAAAAGCGTTGGTGCGGATATGTCCGAAAGTTTATACGGACTGTCGAAAAACTCCTGTAGTGGGTCATGCTTAAGGCTTGTGGCCTTTTCCGCCGTCGTCTTTCTCCCTTTCGGAAGTAAAAGCTCGTTCTTGACCTTTTCGGTCATGCGATTAAGGATTATCGGGGTTTGTCCAATAATGCAGTAATCGACTTTTTGCGTTGCGATTTCCAGAACGGAAATTTCAACCTCGCCTGTGTTTTTTGTTGCCATCATACTCCTCCGATCTAAATTTTTTTATAAGTCCATGCTTGCCGTGTCTTTCCAGTCCCGTCCCGGCCGCTCCGCTCCGGGCCATGCACTTCCGCGCCCCGCCTGCCGTGCCACGTCTCGCCAAGCCCCGCCGTTCCAATCCCGGCCAGTCCCTGCCGTGCCTCTCAAGGCCTGCCGTGTCGCGTCTCTCCGTGCCGCGCTCCGTCCTGTCGCGCCGGGCCATGCAACGCCCCGCCTGCCGCTTCTCACTATCTGTTTACACTATATATATATTATCAATACTTGTCAAGATTTTTTTCATAATTTTTTTTATTTTTTACCTGAACCCCATCACCCCGTTCTTGTTCCTCCCATACCCCGCGATCTTCCGCCCTGCCTCATCGCGTAATATCCACTTATCCCGGCTTTCGTCGTCGGGCGTGGCGCCCTGGGTGCGCATCCAGTCAAGCACGGCAACCTTGATTTGGTCGCGCCTTTTAGCCAAGGGGCCGCCGGTTCCGATTTCGGAGGTGATGTTTTTATATTCGGCCATGAGACGGGTGATTTCCGCGTTTGCAACCACCGTGCCAATGGGCTCCCTTACTAATGCTTTCACGTCGTCGTAATTCATCACCGGGGGTGGCGTGCCGGTAAGAACGTAGTTTTCCCAAAACTCACGGTAACGGAGGCGGAGGAGGGCCTGGAGCTCCGGGTGGGCTTCGACGGTGTAGCGGTGGAAGTAGCCCATTTGGGCCATTACCCGCGCCCATTGAAACGGTGAAACATCTTCACCATGATTTGAAATTCTATTTTCATAATCGACATATTTCATAATTTTATAATTACATATTTTATCAGAATCGCTGAAGTTTGATGGTATATACCCCATCGCCTCCCATTCCTCAACCCTTTTTGGGAATACCAACACGGACACCTCGGCGCGGGGAAGTCCGGCAAGCATCATGTTGTGCTGTACCTGGATTTGGTAGATTACCGGGATTTTATCTGTTCCCGGTTCCCCCCATGCCTCGCGGTAATTCATGGCGCTGGTCGTCTTGCCCTCGTAGAGCGCGCCGTCGATGATACCGTCCACATGGCATGATAGATAATCGTCACGGTATACCCGTTCCCGGTCGGTGACGGTTTTCCCGGTTTCGCGCTCGGTCAAATCGATTATTGCGGATTCAAACGCGGATCCCCAACGCGTCGCGGCGTTGCCCTCAAAGACGGGGTATTCATAGCCGTGCTCGGCACAGAACTCCGGGCCCATGATTTGGAGCCAGACGTTGACGGGCGTTGCGTATTCGGATAATCCGAGGACCGCGGCGGCGCGTGAGCCGGAGATTGTGCCGGTTATTGGGGTTGGCATATCACACCCCCACAAACCACGTATTATTCCCGCCCCTTATTACGCGGTCGCCGAATATTTCATCAACGGCTTTTTGTACTCCAAATTTTCCCTTGCGCTCGTAGTCGTGACCAGACATGAGCCCGCCGGGTTTGATTTTTGGGAGCCAGGTAGCAATGTCTTTTTTTACGGCTTCGTATGAGTGATCGGCGTCAAGGAATACGAAATCAAGCGAGGCGTCCTCGAAGTGTTCAGCACCGGTTATGCTGTCAGCGCGTATCAGCTCGGCGTTACAATCCCTGACGGCATCGCGGGCGGCGTCCATGTTTTCTTTCCAGTGGTTGCGGTACAGATCCCGGTATTTTGGAGCGGCGGCGGTATCGTCGTTGTCGGGATAGGATTTGTCGGACCAAATATCTATCATGAATAATTTAAGGCCGGGAATGAGCTTGAATAATTCCCGGCTCAATTTTCCACGGTGTACGCCGACTTCAGCGCCGATTATCTGAATATCTTTTAAGACGTGCAAAGCGATTGATTCGGATTTTGCTTTTAGTTTGGATGCGTCTTTATTGGGTTGCGATTTACGGCTTGATTTGATTGTGTTATTTTTTAGCTTTCTCATTATTGTTCTCCTTGTTTTCATTTCGTGCCTCACTTTTCCCGAGCGAAAACCCGGTTATTATTCCGGCGAACCAGGCCGCCACCGTCATGACGCATGCGATGATTTCCGTGATGGGCGTGGGGTTATTTTCCATCGCGGGCCTCCAGCATGGCGTCGGCGTGGATGTATCGCGCCTGTTGTCTCGTTATTGAATAATTCACGGGGCCAAGATCGAGGATATCTCCCTCGATTATATGGTCATACATAATTTCTGCAATTTCTTTTTCTGTGACATGGGCCGCGAAGTAATCACGGAGGGACATGCCGGGAAGATAAATCAACTCTTTATCGCCTGCCATGTGCGCAACTCCATTGTGCTCAATTATTTTCTGAAACGTCATCACACCCGGGAACGCCGGGCCGCCGTTATTCTTTTCCATCATCCACATCCTCCTCTTGTTTTTTCTCCCAAAAATCGCAGAGATAGAACCCGATTCCGCGGTAGTCTGATTTTGCGGCTTTTTCGATTTTATCCCAGATATCGTGTTTTGAATCGGGGATGTATATCATTTTTTGCATTGCGTGCCTCCGTGGGTGTTATAACGACAATATATATACACTATCAACACTTGTCAAGATTTTTTCCCACTAACCGCATAAAAAACCATTTTCCCGACGCCGGGAATATGGTCAACCACCGCAACCGGCGCGGCGATATAGTGCGCAAACGAAAAAAACCCGGCCTGTTTGGTAGGTGCCGGGCAGAGGATCATGAGGTGATGGCGGATGTTTATTACCATATTCCCGGGCGATATTTTGTCAATCTTTTTTCACGCCATACCCCAAAATCGGCATTTTAGCGCTAAAAAGTGCTAAGGTGCTAAACATAGGGCGCCGAAAACCCTGAATGCTTCAGGCTTTAGCACTTTAGCACCTTTAGCACCTTTTTCTACACACGGCAGAAAAACAGAAATAAAAAATAAAAGTGAGAAAACAGAATCTGTTTTTATTCTATGGTGTGTTAAAAACTGCTAAAGGTGCTAAACTGCTAAAGATAGAGAGATAGAGAGAGATTTATATATATATTATTCTTATTATATACACTTATTAGTCTGTTTTAGTGTCTTATATAGACTTTTGGTCTGATTTAGTATAAATTATGTTTAGCACTTTTTCATAACAATTCTTAAAAATCCTTAGCAGTAAAAAAATAATATTTTATATTGACAATTACTAATAATATTATTATATTGATTAAAACACCACGGAGGTAATCCATGAAAAAAGCAAAAGCCGTATTTTCAATTCAAGCGTTTATCGAAGACCATGATTATTTTAGAGAATTGCAAGATAAATACAAGGAGGATGGTTTTGTTGCCGCCGCGCTTTTTGCCGATATGATAAAAGCGTTCAAAGAAAAACGCGGGGAATAATGGTTGACGGTTATTCATGGTGGGTGTATATTCCCACCATGAATAATATCTTCGACATGTCCCGGGGAGACCTCCGAAAACTCGAACGGTTTTTTAAGGAATCACCACGCGACTTTCAGCGAGCCACGGCGAACGTCCTCACGTCGTTGGCTTTTAAAACCCGGGAGCTGGACATTGAAAATCTTAATCGGTCGATGGTTATCCGGGATCAGCGGTTTTTACGCAATAACCTCAAAGTCCAGCCCGCACGCTCGGGGCGAATAGAAAGCCAGGTGGCAATCGCCTATTCTGTCAGGCGTCCACGCTTTACGGGGTGGAAGGAACAGCAGGACGGGTCAACCCCGGAGAAGAAACGTGGCACTACCCTTGCCGCACGGGGGGGTAATGTCAGGGGCAAGATGCAATCACGGGCACGACTCAAGTCAGGCAATAAATTTTATAAGCCCGAACAATTCCAGGGCGGGGATTTGAAATCACGGTTTCAATTCATGATGCGGGTCATGGGCACCAGGGGAGGGGGTGAGTTTATTATTACTAACCCCGTACCAACCAAGGGGGGCTCATTAAGCAAGGGCTTATATAGGCTACGCAATAGCAAGATCACCAGGCTACAGACATTCGATTCTAACAACAGGCCCAAGCGTATACCATGGCGGACTCAGTCCTTGCAGTCACTCAAGACGCGCAATGATATGGGGACGATATGGCGGGAGAGTATCAAGCGTGTGTTACAACGATATAAATAATATCATGCCAAGCGTTGAAATAATAATAAAAAAACTTTAAAAATATTTTCGCGGGTCCTCCCAGCGCTTCAGAGCCCGCGAGGGCTATAATCGCGACC
>RPPU01000074.1 GCA_003819975.1 Desulfobacteraceae bacterium | reverse complement strand
TGATCGGCAAGTGGTTTCCGACCGGCGCTCATAAAGTCGGGGCCGCGTTCGGCTGCCTGGCGCCGCGCCTGGTGACCGGCCAGTTCGATCCCACCACCCAGAAAGCAGTCTGGCCGTCGACCGGCAATTACTGCCGCGGCGGCGCTTATGATTCGGCCTTGCTCGGGTGCGAATCGATCGCGATCCTGCCCGAAGGCATGAGCCGGGAACGTTTTGAATGGCTCCAGACCGTGGCGGGCGAGATCATCAAGACCCCGGGATCGGAGAGCAATGTCAAGGAGATCTTCGATAAATGCCGGGAGTTGAAGCAGTCCGGGCAGGACCTGGCCGTTTTCAACCAGTTCGACGAGTTCGGCAACTATCTATGGCATCACGAAATCACGGGACCCGCCATGCTGGAAGTCCTCGAGCGCATCCGGGGACCGCGCGGACGGCTGCGGGGCCTGGTTGCCGCCACCGGATCGGCCGGAACCCTGGCCGCGGGCGATTACCTGAAAAAACGGTTCCCCGAATGCAAAATCGCCGCGGCCGAAGCCTTGCAATGCCCGACCCTGCTTTATAACGGTTACGGCAGCCACCGCATCGAGGGGATCGGCGACAAGCATGTTCCCTGGATCCACAATGTCCGCAACACCGACCTGGTGGTGGCGGTGGACGATGAAACGCCCATCAGCCTGTTGCGGCTTTTCAATGAACCAGCCGGCCGGGCCTTGCTTGCGGCCCAGGGCGTTCCGGAAGTCACGCTGAGCCAGTTGGACCTGCTGGGTATCTCGGGTGCGGCCAATCTGGCGGCGGCTGTCAAGTTCGCCAAGTATTTCGAGTTGGGGGAAGAGGATATCGTGATCACGGTTCTGACCGACTCGTGCGATATGTATTTGAGCCGGTTAGCGGAACTGACCGCCGAACGCGGGCCGTTCACGGAGACGGATGCGGCAGCGGCCTTCAGCCGGCATCTTCAGGGCCTGACCGTCGACCACATGGAAGAACTCGGTTATTACGGCCGGAAGCGTATTCATCATTTGAAATACTATACCTGGGTGGAGCAGCAAGGCAAGACTTTCACGGAGATCGAGCGGCAATGGCAGGATGAGGAATATTGGCGGACTGTTCCGGAATGCGTCGAGCGTTTGGACGGGTTGATTGAGGAATTCAATGCCCGTACGGGGTTGGGAAAAGAAATGGGAGTTTAAGCCGAAAGCCGAAGGCTAAAGTTAAAATAGAAAAACGAATACTGAATATCGAACACTGAATTTCGAATACAGAAGTTTAGGTCGATTTTGGAATGCGGCTTGGCCAAAAAAAGGGCTAATGCATTTTTAGGGCTAATCATAGCCGAACTCATGATAAATGGTTGATATTGGATAATAATTCAGTCTTATCAAAAAATTTTGAAGCCTTCATAAAAATTTTTAATTATAAATAAAATAATATTGACGTTGAGATTGGTCTTTTTTAGAATGAGCCATGGACTATAAAAAGATATTGAAAACAGCCGAATCTTTTAAACAGCCGATGTTCCGGTTTTTACGGGATATGATCGCCATTCCGAGCGAAAGCCGGCACGAGGAGCGGGTCATTCAGCGCATCCGGGTGGAGATGGAGGCAGTCGGTTTCGATCGCGTGGAGATCGACCCTATGGGCAATATTTTGGGTTATCTGGGGAGCGGCAAACCCCTGATCGCCTTTGATGCCCATATCGATACGGTCGGGGTGGGCGATGCCGGACAATGGCAATTCGATCCGTACCGGGGTTATGAAGACGACGCGGTTATCGGCGGCCGGGGCGCCGCCGATCAGGAGGGCGGCATGGCCGCCATGGTCTATGCGGCCAAGATTATGAAAACCTTGAAGCTCGATCGGGATTATACCGTGTTGATGACCGGCACGGTCCAGGAAGAGGATTGCGACGGTTTGTGCTGGCAATACCTGGTGCGGGAGCAGAACATCCGCCCCGCATTCGTGGTTTCCACCGAACCCACGGACGGCCGCATCCACCGCGGCCAGCGCGGCCGCATGGAAATAAAAGTGACCGTCAAGGGAGTCAGCTGTCACGGGTCGGCGCCGGAAAGAGGGGAGAACGCCATCTTCAAAATGGCGCCGATCCTGTTGGAATTGGAAGCCCTGCACGGCCGGTTAAAAGAAGACGCTTTTCTCGGCAAAGGGTCCTTGACCGTTTCCGAGATTTTTTTCAGCTCGCCCTCGCGCTGCGCGGTGGCCGACGGTTGTACGATTTCCATCGACCGCCGCTTGACGGCCGGCGAGACTCCGGAAGGAGCTTTGCAGCAGATCCGCGATTTGCCGGCGGTGAAAAAAGCGGCAGCGGATGTGCGCGCTTACGATTATGCGGCGCCGTCCTATACGGGTTTGGTTTATCCGACCGAAGCTTGTTTTCCGACCTGGACCGTGGAAGCGGATCATCCGGCCTGTCAAACTTTGGTTCAGGCTTACCAAGAACTGTTCGGGGAAGATCCGGTCGTGGATAAATGGACTTTTTCCACCAATGGCGTGGCGATCATGGGCCGCTTCGGCATTCCCTGCGTAGGCTTTGGTCCGGGCGAGGAATCCCAGGCGCACGCGCCGAACGAGAAGATCCGCAAAAAAGACCTGGTGCGGGCGGCGGCGTTGTATGCGGCGATTCCGTGGGTTTATGTCGCGCATTTCGGACGAAATGCTTAATTTTTTTTGATCCTGAAAAGCGCAGGATCAAAAAAAATGTCATTCCGGCAAGCGGGAACAGGAGTCCCCGCTTGCCGGAATAAGATCATCCGGGCAGGGGTGGTCGGCTCCACAGAGACGGTTTCCATTTCTCGACGCTGGTCTCCCCTGTCCCTCGACTCTTTTTTGGCGATAGCGTTTAGTAAAACGCTTTAAGGTTTTTTGATCCTATGGTTTTCCGGATCAAAAAACCTAAATGCCTGCCATTTATTGCAGGCATGGGGGAGCGCTTCGGCATGGTTCGTTTTTTCCTAAATAACGATACGGTCTGCTTTGAAGGCGACGAATCCATGTCGTTGCTGAAGTATTTGCGGGAAGAACGGGGCCTGGTCTCGGTCAAGGACGGCTGTTCGCAAGGGGCTTGCGGCGCCTGTCTGGTGGAAGTGGACGCCAAACCGCTCCTGGCTTGCGCGACGCCCCTCAAGAAACTGGAAGGGCGCCGGGTGTTCCGCGGATTCAAGTCAAGGCGATTGAAGTCGCCGATCCCCGGGGTCCTTTCGGCGCCAAAGGAGCGGGCGAAATCGGCCTGGTGCCCACGGCGGCCGCGGTCGCCAATGCTTTTTATCAATACGACCATGAGCGGCGTTATGCTTTACCGTTGAAGCCGCGGTCTTTGCGTCAGAACTTGGAGGGAGAATTTACAGCAGAGGACGTAATTTTGAAAGGCTCAAAATTACTCCAGAGGACGTAATTTTGAAAGGCTCAAAATTACTCCAGAGGACGTAATTTTGAAAGGCTCAAAATTACTCCAGAGGACGTAAAGGATCGCAGAGGAATAATATTTTAAGTATTTTTAATTTCCTTTGCGTGCCTTTGCGTCCTTTGCGGTAAAGAATATTTCATTCCGGTTCGTCCGGGTTTTGCGAAAGGAAAGTATCAACGATTTTGATTGGTTTTGGAGTGCGGCGACGCGTCGCCGCTTTTAAAGCGCGGACGCGTCCGCGCATTCCAAAAAACGTTGATCGGTGAATTATAGCTTAAAAAATGACAACATAATTATAAATTGTGCAACAACGATAGGTCATTAAAGATGTCTTTGTATCTGAAAAATGCGACTTTCATCGACTGGGAAACCCTGGAATTCCGAAAAACACACCTGCGGGTTGATGCGGGAAAAGGGAATGCCCCGGTTTTTCTGAAGGCCTGGCCCGCACCGGAGCAATTTTTGGCCGCAGATCAGATGCTGGATTGCAGCGGGAAACTGGTCACCAAGTCTTTCGGGTGCGGTCATCATCATATCTATTCTACCCTGGCCCGGGGGATGCCGGCGCCGGCGCAAACCCCGACCAACTTCAGCGAAGTGCTGCAATACGTTTGGTGGCGGCTCGATAAAGCATTGGATTTGGAAATGATCGAAGCCAGCGCCCTGGCCGCGGCTCTATTCTGCGTCAAAAACGGTGTTAGCTTTGTCATTGACCATCATGCGTCGCCGCATGCGGTTGAAGAGACGCTTTCCGTGATCAACCGGGCTTTTGAAAAAGTCGGCCTCTCATCGCTGCTTTGCTATGAGATCTCGGACCGCGATGGCGAAGAAATCAGGGAAAAAGGCCTGGCGGAAACCGAGCGCTTTCTGCAGTCGGGCGGCCAGGGGCATGTGGGTTTGCACGCTTCGTTTACCGTGGGCCGCGAATTGCTCAAGCAGGCCGTGAATTTAGCCCGCAAGTATCATACGGGTATTCACGTACACACGGCCGAAGATCCTGTGGATCAGGAGCATTGCCTGAAAAACTACGATCAAAGAGTCGTGGAACGATTTGCAGAAGCGGGTGTGCTGGATCTGCCGAAGTCGATTTTGTCGCACTGCATTCACTTGTCCGAAGCCGAAAAACAACTTGTGCGCGATTCGCGGGTTTGGGTGGCCCAGAATACGGAAAGCAATCAGAACAACAATGTGGGTCTGGCCGATTACGGAGTGTTGGGTCAGCGGGTCATGCTCGGCACCGACGGTATGCACAGCGACATGTTGCGCAGTGCCCAGGCCGCTTTTTTTGCCGGCCGGGCTGTGGAGCATACGGATTGGGGCGGTCTTTATCGCCGTTTTCGAAATATTCATCGTTATATCCGAGAAAACGGTTTCAGCGGCGACGGCGAAAACAATCTGGTGATTCTGGATTACGATTCGCCCACCGAAATCAACGCTGATAATTTTTTGGGTCATTTTATTTACGGTTGGAACGCGCGTCACATCGAGAGCGTCATCGCCAATGGGGAATTGATTGTTGAAAACCGCAAACCGAGCCGGGTCGATGAAAACGAAATCTTAACCTTTGCCAGAGAGATGGGGAATAAATTGTGGCGAAAATTAAAGGCCTAAACCACTCGGGGGGTCATTTCAAAAAAAACATGAAATTACTTCAGGGACACAAAGAGACCAAGGTTTTATATGTTCAGGTAGGGGTTCAAGATTTTGAACCCCTACAGGCAAAAACGAATTTGTGCTGATAAATATCAAAAGCCTTTAACGGGTGGCCATCAGGGGCATATGGCGATCATCATTAAAAACGGGATTATAGTCAGAGCCGACGATACGTTTGCGGCCGATCTGCTGATTGCGAACGAACGGATTCAAGCAATCGGCCGGAATCTCGTTTATTCCGGGGCTGAAGTGATCGATGCTCGCGATTGCTATGTCATGCCGGGCGGCGTGGATGCGCATACGCATTGCAACCTGGAGATCGGCGGCGCGCGGGTGCACGACGACTTTTTTTCGGCAACCCGGGCGGCGGCTTGGGGCGGGACAACCTGCATTGTGGAGCATCCCGGTTTCGGCCCCGAGGGATGCGATTTGGATCATCAGATCAAGCAATATCAACGGGCCGCGCAAGGTCAAGCGGTTATCGATTACGGTCTGCACGGTGTGTTTCAGCATGTCGACACGGGAGTGCTTGACCGGATCAGCGGGTTGATCCATGAAGGGATCCCGAGCTTTAAGGTTTATTTGACTTACGCATATGCGCTGGGAGACGAGGATCTGTCGGCTTTGTTGCCAGCATTGAAAAAACACAACGGTTTGTTTATGGTGCATGCGGAGAATGACGCCATTATCCAGGCTTTGCAGAAGCAATTTTTAGCAGAGGGCAAAACCGGCGCGATTTGGCATGCCCGGAGCCGTCCTGATTATTGCGAAGCCGAGGCTGTGGAGCGGGTTCTCGGCCTGGCCGAAGCGGCCGGCGGGGTGCCGGTTTATATCGTGCATCTTTCCACGGCTTTGGGTCTGGAGAAAATTCGGCAGGCGCGGGCTCGGGGTCAAGTCGTGTATGCGGAGACTTGCCCGCAATATCTTCTGCTGGACGAATCGTGTTACGAAGAACCGGATTCCGCGGGATTAAAATACGTCATGTCGCCACCCTTGCGGAATACGGCCGATCAAGAGGCGTTGTGGCAGGCATTGCGCGGTAATGAGATCGACGTAGTGGCTACGGATCATTGCGCGTTTGACTTCAGTCTTAAAAAATCAAGGGGTCAAACGGATTTCAGCCGTTGTCCCGGAGGCATTGCCGGTCTTGAAACCCGAGTGCCCCTCCTGTTTTCGGAAGGCGTGATCAAGAAGCGCCTGAGCCTCGAGCGTTTTGTAGACGCAGTGGCCACGCGGCCGGCGAAAATCATGGGTCTTTATCCGCGAAAAGGCGATCTGTGTCCCGGAGCCGATGCGGATGTTGTTATATTGGATCCGCGCAAGCAGGTCTTCATCCGGCATTCCGAGCTGCATGATGCCGTGGATTACACGCCCTTCGAAGGATTTAAAGTGCAGGGTTGGCCGATCTTGACCATGGTGCGGGGCCAGGTCCTGGTAAAAGACAATATTTTTATGGGGGAAAAAGGGTTCGGCCGCTTTTTGCCGCGGGCAAAAAGCGTTTAAGGTTTTTTTGATCCTGAAAGACGTAGGATCAAAAAACCTGAATTCCGGCAAAGTCGCCGGATTAGATTCGTACGAGAGCAAGTTGATAATTTATTTGTTTTGTATTTGTCAATAACCAATAGCCAATGATTTTTTAGTTGGTCTTTAAGGTAGGGGTTCAAAATCTTGAACCCCTACAAAGGGAAGCGGGTTTATCCCGATAAAGGGGGAATCATAAACGATGAAGCAAAACGAATTGGAGAAAACGATTGAACGGCTCGGCGGTTTTAAAGCCGAGGGCCTGTATGCAAATGATTTTTTGCTTACCTGGGACAAGACCGACGATGAGTTGGCCGCGGTATTTCAAACGGCGGAAGTTCTGCGGCATATGCGGCAAAGCAATTGTTCGCCCCGGGTTTTCGATTCGGGTTTGGCACTCTCCCTTTTCAAAGATCAATCGACGCGCACACGATTCAGTTTCGCGAGCGCCTGCAATCTGCTGGGTCTGGCGGTTCAGGATTTTGACGAAGCCAAATCGCAGGTGGCCCACGGCGAAACCGTGCGCGAAACCGTGACCATGCTCTCCTTTCTTGCGGAAGTCATCGGCATCCGCGACGATATTTTTCCGGGTTTGGGCCATGCCTACATGCAGGAAGTGGCCCGGGCCGCCGAGCAGGGGTTCCGGGAAGGCGTGCTGCCCCAGCGGCCGGTGGTCGTCAACCTGCAGTGCGACATCGACCATCCGACCCAGACCCTGGCGGACACTCTGCACTTGATTCATCATTTCGGCGGGCTGGAAAATCTGAAGGGCAAGAAAATCGTCATGAGCTGGGCCTATTCGCCCTCTTACGGCAAGCCTATGTCCGTACCCCAGGGCATCATCGGCTTGATGACCCGCTTCGGCATGGAGGTTGTTCTGGCGCATCCGGAGGGTTATGAACTTATGCCGGAAGTCTTGGCCCGGGCTGAAAAAAACAGCCGCGCCGCGGGCGGTTCCTTCCGCGCCGTCCAAAACATGGGGGAATCCTTTCAAAACGCGGATGTGGTTTATCCTAAAAGCTGGGCGCCCCTGGCGGTGATGCGGGAACGGACCGATTTGCTTCAGGCGGGAAAGCAAAAGGAGTTGAAAGAACTCGAAGCAGGCGGTCTGCAGACGAACAAAAAATTCAGGGATTGGCAATGTACCGAAGCATTGATGAAGACCACCCGGGACGGCCAAGCTCTTTATATGCATTGTTTGCCGGCCGACATCACGGGTGTCAATTGCGAGCGCGGAGAAGTGGAGGCTTCGGTATTTGAACGCTATCGAATCGCGCAATATCAACAAGCCGGATATAAACCCTATGTGATCGCCGCCATGATTTTTTTGGCCAAGTTTGAGAAACCGACCGAAAAGCTGGCGGAATTGTTAAAACGCAACCAAAAGCGAGAAGGCGTCTAAACCGTAATGATTGATTTTTTTTGTCACCAATCCGCTTTTGCTTGGAGGGGTTCAAAATTTTGAACCCCTACCTTAAGACATAAAAGATCTTAGAGCCTTGGAGTCTTTGTGGTGAAGGATTTCCGGTAAAGGATTTTAGTATGATACCTGCTCCTATTCATTTCATCTTGAATCAAGAGGAGATCCGCACGGATCAACCGCCGGGAACCGTGTTGCTCGATTTTATCCGGGGAGAACGGCGTTTGCACGGCACCAAAACCGGTTGCCGCGAAGGCGACTGCGGCGCTTGTACGGTGCTGGTGGGTTCCAAATCGGATTCCGGAGTCGTTTACCGGTCCATGGTTTCCTGTCTCATGCCTTTGGGCAATGTCCACGGCAAACACGTGGTCACGATTGAAGGGTTGAACGGCGCCGGCCTGACCCCGATTCAACAAGCCTTGGTGGATGCAAACGCCGGCCAGTGCGGTTTTTGTACGCCCGGGTTTGTCGTCTCTTTGACCGGGTTTTGTTTAAGCGCGGAAAACCCGACTTATGATGCCGCCTTAGAGACCATTGCCGGCAATATCTGCCGGTGTACGGGTTATAAAGCCATTGAACGGGCCGTGCGCACGATTCTGGAAGCGGTTTCGGAATGCAAAGCAGAAGGGCGGTTCGGGCCATTGATCGAGCGCGGTTTTTTGCCGGATTATTTTGCAACGATTCCGGTCCGCTTAGCGGCGCTGCCGGAAAAAGAGTTTATCCCCGTATCAATGGAGAAATCCACGGGACAACTGGTGGGCGGCGGGACAGATCTTTACGTGCAGCAACCCCAGGCAATGGTTGAAAAGCCAATCACTTTTCTCTCCGTTCGGGAAGCGCTGAAAGGGATTCGTCTGGAAAACGGCTGTTGCGTGATCGGCGGAGCCACCACCCTGGAGGATTTGCGTTCCACGGAGATCCTGAACAACTTATTCCCGCGTCTGAAGCAGGACCTAAAGCGAATCGCATCAAAACAAATCCGCCATATGGCGACCGTGGCCGGAAATCTGGTAAACGCGTCGCCCATTGCCGATATGGCCGTTTTCCTGCTGGCGTTGGACGCCGAAGTTGTTTTGGACGCCCAAGGAAGCAAGCGGACACTGGCGCTTAAGGACTTTTATAAGGGGTACAAGAAGCTCGATCTGGAGCCGGGAGAAGTGCTCGAAGCGGTCCGATTCAGGGTCCCCGAAGGCCAAGCGCTTTTTAATTTTGAGAAGATCGGCAAGCGCACCCATCTGGATATTGCCGGCGTCAATTCAGCCATGGCGTTGCAATTGGCAAACAGTCGCATTATCAGGGCCGATATCGCCGTCGGCGGCGTGGCCCCGATTCCGCTCCACCTTAAGGCGACCTCGGCTTATCTGATCGGCCGGCCCATTCAACGCGACACGGTCCGGGGAGCGGCGGAAACGGCCTTGCGGGAAATTGCGCCCATCAGCGACGTGAGAGGATCGGCCGAGTATCGGCGGTTGTTGGTGCGGCAATTGATTTACGCGCATTTTTTGACTTTGTTTCCGGGACATCCGGGTTTGAAGAATTTAATTTGATAATTTTATATTTGTTTTTCTTAGGCGCTTAACTCAACCATATCGACATGGGGATTTCTAAAAAAAGCCTTTTTGAATTTTACGATTCGATTCTCAAGGACCGTTGCTGATCAAGTGTATTTTTAGAAATCCCGGGTTGTCGATAAGGAAAAAGATAATAATCAACCGGCCTCTATCGTACGGATTTTTTCCGGCGCTTTGGCCGGAATTCATGTTTTTTTGTTCCTGCAAAAAAACATTTAGTGTCTTAGTGGTGAAGCATTTTAGGGGCTGTCATGAAAAATATCGAGATTGATAAACACGTGCGGGGTGAATCCGAGTATATTGACGATATTCCGGTTCGGGAAGGGACGCTTTACGCGGCCGTGTATGCTTCTCCGACGGCGCACGGCATCCTCAAGAGCCTCAGGCTGGATACGGCTTTGCAGTCAGAGGGCGTAGTTGACGTATTGACGGACCGCCATATTCCGGGTGTGAACCAGATCGGGATCGCGGTTGCGGATGAGCCTTTACTGGCCGAAGACCGTGTTTATTACCGGGGACAGCCTATCGCTTTGGTATTGGCCGACAGTGAAAAAAACGCCCGGGCCGCCGTGAAAAAAATCATAGTGGAAACAGAAGCACTGCCGGCGATCACGGATGCGCGTGAGGCTTTTCAGCAAGGCCGGTTTGTCGTGCCGCCGCGTACTTTTCAAGCGGGCGAACTTGAAACGGCCTGGAAACAGTGCCGGCATGTTTTTGAGGGCCGGGTGGAGACCGGCGGGCAGGAACATCTTTATCTCGAAACCCAGAGCGCTTATGCCTACGGGACCGCCACCGGCGGTATCCGCATTCTCTCTTCCAGTCAAAGCCCGACCGTCGTGCAAAAAACGGCCGCGGCCGTACTCGGGGTTCCCATGCACCGGATCGAAGTGGATGTCCCGCGCATTGGGGGCGGCTTCGGCGGCAAAGAATCCCAGGCCACGGTTTGGGCGGTCCTGGCCGCTCTAGGCGCCTTTCGTCTGCAACGGCCGGTCAAGCTGGTCCTGCACCGTTTGGAAGATTTAGCCATGACCGGCAAGCGTCATCCCTATCATTCCGATTTCAAAATCGGACTGGACCGGGACCTCAAGATTTTAGCCTATGAAGTCCGTTTTTTCCAAAACGCGGGCGCTTTTGCCGATCTTTCGCCGGCGGTCATGGAACGGACGCTGTTTCATGCCGCCAACAGCTATTTTATCCCCCATGTCAAGGCGACTGCTTACAGCTGCCGGACCCATCTGCCGCCGAATACGGCCATGCGCGGTTTTGGAGCGCCGCAGGGCATGTTCGTGATCGAAAGCGCCATTGCCCGGGCGGCTGAAAAGCTGGGCATCGATGCGGCCGTGATCCAGAAGAAAAATCTGCTCAAAGAAGGCGATGCATTTCACTACGGCCAGAAGGCCGCGCGCTGCCTGGCCGAAAAATGTTGGAACAAGGCCGGGGTATTATATCAGGTCGCCTCTTTGCGTAAAGAGATAAAAAAGTTCAACCGCAGCAATAAACTTTTTAAAAAGGGGCTGGCGATCATGCCGCTCTGCTTCGGCATCTCTTTCACCAAGACCTTCATGAATCAGGCCGGGGCTTTGGTGCACATCTACCAGGACGGCAGTGTCGGCATCAATACCGGGGCCGTGGAAATGGGCCAGGGCGTGAATACCAAGATGATCCAGGTCGCGGCCCGTGTTTTTTCGATCGCGCCCGATCAAATCCGGATCGAAAGCACGAACACCACCCGGGTCGCCAATACATCGCCCACGGCCGCCAGCGCCGGCGCCGATCTGAACGGCAAAGCGGTCGAAAAAGCCTGCGGCGCGCTTTTAAAACGTTTGCTTGAATTTGCTTCGCGAGAAATCGGGGTTGTTTCCAAAGAAGAGATCCGGGGGATCCGGATCGAAAACGGCACGGTTTACAATGCAAAGGGGAAAACCGGACTGGACTGGAAAAGCCTGGTGCAACGCGCTTATTTGCAACGCATCGATTTATCGGAGCATGATTTTTATGCCACGCCTTTGATCCATTTCAATCCGGAGACGAACAAGGGGCAACCCTTTGCTTATCATGTGTATGGTACGGCCGCGATTACGGCCACGGTGGATTGCCTGCGGGGCGTTTACGAAATCGACAGCGTGCGGGTCGTGCATGACAGCGGCCAAAGCATGAACCCCCTGATCGATCAGGGACAAGCGGAAGGCGGGATTGTGCAGGGTATCGGCTGGATGACCATGGAAGAACTGCGCTACAGTCATGACGGCCGTCTGGAATCGAATTCCTTGTCCACCTACAAGATCCCGGACATCTATGCGGCTCCTGAGACCCTGGCTATTCATTTTCTGGAAACCCAGGGTCCTGCGCCGGCGATCCTGCGTTCCAAGGCGATCGGCGAGCCGCCGTTCATGTACGGGATCGGCGCTTATTTTGCGATTCGCAACGCCGTGCGGGCGGCGCGCGGCGGCCGTTCTTTTGCCTTTTCAGCGCCCTTGACGCCGGAAAAGGTTCTGTTGGCCTTGTATCAGGA
>RPPU01000073.1 GCA_003819975.1 Desulfobacteraceae bacterium | reverse complement strand
TTCTTCACAAGTTTCTTCTTCCATCCAGCATTTGGCGGAAGTGGCCTCGGACCAGGCCGCAGCTCTGGAACAAAGCACTTCTTCGCTGGAGGAAATTGCGGCCATGATCCGGCATAATGCCGAGAACGCGGCCCAGGCCGAAGGTCTGATGAAGAGCACCAATCAAATCGTGGACTTATCCAACGAAGCCATGAATGAGCTGCTGACCTCCATGGATAATATTTCGAGTGCCAGTGAAAAAACCTCGAAAATCATCAAGACCATCGACGAGATCGCCTTTCAGACCAATTTGCTCGCCTTGAATGCGGCCGTGGAAGCGGCGCGGGCCGGGGAAGCCGGGGCCGGGTTCGCGGTGGTGGCCGATGAAGTGCGCAACCTGGCCATGCGGGCCGCGGAAGCGGCCAAGAACACGGCCACGTTGATCGAAGGCACGGTAAAAGAAGTCAGCGACGGAGTCGGCGTGGTCAGCAAAGCCAGCGAGGCCTTTTCCGAAGTTTCCAAAACCACGAGCAAGGTGGGCGAGTTGATCACCGAGATCGCCGCGGCCACCAAGGAGCAGACCGAGGGCATCGACCAGGTCAACAAGGCCGTGAATCAGATGGACAAAGTAGTGCAGCAAAACGCAGCCAGCGCCGAAGAATGCGCCAGCGCTTCCGAGGAGTTGACCGCGCAGGCGTCCGAAGTGAAAGGCGTGGTGGACGGCCTGGTCGCCATGGCGGGCGCGGTGGGGACGTAGGACTTTTTTACCGCAAAGGGTGCAGAGGAGCGCAAAGGTTTTTATTGTTTTTCCTTAAAAACAGCATTCAAAATCGCAATACTGTTGAAAACAGTTTTTAGAATCGTAAAACTGTTGATCCCTGAGACGGGGAAAAGGAAAGGGAAAAGTCAAAAAGGCTCCTTCGATAAATTCAAGGCAATCTCCGCGAAAAGTATATTCAGTAAAATAAAAAATAATTGAAATATATTCTCCTCTGCGTCCCTCTGCGTCCTCGGCGGTAAAAAATAATTCTATTCCCGTTTTTTTTACAACCATAATTTACATTCATTGAGCCCGCCTCCGCCGAAAGGCTAGGGTGCGGCAAGCCGGAATCTCGTTTTATCCGAAAATTGACAAATCGCATTCATTTCTGTAAAGCAATAGGCATAAGGAGATAAAACTTATGGCTGAAGGGATTCAATTGAAAAAGGGCCGATTTTCGGCAAAGTTATCAGAGGCGCTCCGGGCCTATTATAGGCCTATTTCCGAGGATCCGGTTCTCTTGGGGGCGCGTCTCAATCAAAAAAATATTCAATCCAACTCTATTTTTTACCGGGTGAGCAAAGGCCCGGCTTTATTGGGGTGGGTGGTTTATGATCCCGAAACCAGTACGATTGAAGAATTGGTTCCGTCCCCGCCGTACTCGCTTAAAAAAATCGTTGTGCAAATGCTCGATGCCCTGATTGCCGCGGAAACCCAGGTGAGCGCGCATGTTTTGGCAAGCGACACGGAAAAATATGCGGAACTGCTGGCTTATGGGTTCCGGCCGGTCCGTTCCTTTAACGACAAAGGCCTTGCGTTTGTTGGCATGGAGCTCAGTACATCCGTGCTTTTGCATAAGTTAAAAAATAAAAAACCGGCCCGGCCTTATAGGAAACAAGAAAAGGTCGCGATTGAAAAAGTGCCGGAGACTCAAACCCCGGCAGAGATCAAGGAGAGCCTGACGCGGCTGTTGGCCAAGCTGGGCGGAATCGACACATTTGTTGCCAAGGGTCAGACGGTTGTCATCAAACCCAATATTGTGAGCGATCATGGCCTGAAAGACGGGGTGTTGAAGCCCGGGATTGTTACGGATATCCGGGTGGTGCAGGCGTTGGTGGAACTGCTTTTGCCGATCGCCAAGCAGGTCATCATCGCGGAAGGCTCTTCCATTAACCGCAGCGAGACCGCCAAGATGTTCGCGCTTTACGGTTATGACCGCCTGGTCGATTTGGATCCCAAGAAAGTGAAGTTGGTGGATCTGAATACAGATAAGCTCATTGAAAAGCCGGTGCCGGCTGGCAAGCGCATGCGCTCCCGAAAGATTCCGGTCACGCTGGATAAGGCGGATGTGATCATCAATCTACCGGTTTTGAAAAATCATTTTGCGGCTATTGCGTCGCTGGCCATCAAGAATTTGCAGGGCGCTATGCCGCCGCTTGAGAAATACATGTCGCATTTCTTCGGTCTCTGGCAGAATCTGGTCAATATTCATCATCTGATTAAACCACAATTGACCATTATTGACGGGTTATGCGGACAAGAAGATTTCGGGCCGGTATCGGGCACGCCCAAAACCATGAACCTCTTGATCGCGGGCGCCAATCCGGTGGCTGTGGATGCAACAGCCATGCGCGTCATGGGTCTGGAGCCTTCTGCTTCCCCGCCGGTGTTTTTGGCTTATATGCAGGGCCTGGGTCCCATAGAAAAGAAGCAGATCAAGGTGCTGGGGCCCGCGATAACGCAAGTCCGGCAGGTTTTCAAGCAGCCGCAGATCGATGTGCGGGGCGGCAAAGATTTGCGCATCCATAGCGGAGAAGCTTGTTCGGGTTGCCGGGGTTATCTGCACTTTGTACTGGCCAAGTTAAGGAAAGACGATCCCGAACACCCGGGTCAACGGGTCATCGACCGGTCTTTGGCTTGCAAGGCCAATATATTTTTAGGCCCAACAATGAATAGGGCGATCAACTCCGCGGAGGTCAATCTTTTCATGGGTCTTTGCCAACAGCAGCATGCAGCTCTCGGGAAGCATTTAGCCGGTTGTCCGCCGCACGCCGAGGTGATCGTCAACGCCGTTTACGGTCTTTTTCCGGGCTTGGAAAAACCGAAGTACGCGGACGAAACCGAAGAGGCGAAATTGGGCAAGTTGCTGGAGGAGATTCTAAATGTTTTTTTGTAGAAACAAAAAAACATGAATTCCGGCCAGCCGGAACAGGAGTTCCAGTGAGACCGGAACAGGAGTTCCAGTGAGACCGGAACAGGAGTTCCAGTGAGAGCACCGGAATAAGTCCGGACGATAGTAAGTCGCTCGATTTTTATTTTTTCTTATCGACAACAAATTGGTGATGTTTCCGAGTTAAGCGTCTATTAGGTTTTCGTAAAAGTTGCAAACAGTTTATTTCCCCCAGTTGCTCCCGCGGAAACTGCTTGAATGAGGTATGCATGGTATCGTATTCGGGATCCGGCATATCGTAACGATCCAACACCTTATAAACGATGATTTCAAAGCCGTGCTGTTTAAATGCCGCTTGCCACTGAAAAGGCAACATTTGGTTTTGATGAAACTTGTCCGCCACCAGCGCCCGCCATTGTTCGGGAGAGTATTGCAGAAAGCTTAAAGGGGTGTATCCCGCGACCGCACTGAAAGAACGGTGGTCGCGGGTCGTGATGCGATGGAAGCAAAAGCCGCCCGGTTTGAGTACGCGCCAAATCTCGGCGACGGTTTGGTCCGGAGAAGATACGTGTTCCAGGACATTGAAAGAGAGGACCAAATCCAGGGAATCGGCTTGAAAGGGGAGCTGCTCAAAGCGATAAGGAAAAAGATAACGGATCCGTTTTGAATTCAAATAAACGCGCGTTCCCCGTTTTAAAAACAGTTTACCCCAGGCGGATTTCAGCGCTGCGACATCATAACCCCGGTTTTCGGCCCAAACCAAAAATTGCCTTTCAGCGGCATGATATCTCTTGATGTCGGCGCCGACTTCGGGATAATGCATGGCAAACCCAAACGCATCCAGGGAGTAGACGGTGTGGCCCAGGACGGTCAATCCGCATTCCAAAGCCAAAAAACCGCCGGGACCCACGTGCAGAATGGAAGATTCGGACATCAGAAAAGGATGTTCGTCATTGAATTCGAGCAGGGTTTTGAGGTGGGTCATAGCCTCGGACGGGTAACAACCCAAGTTGAAGAAATGCGATCCCTCCATCAGGCCCAGGGTGGCGAGCTGCGCAGTTACGGACTCGCGGCCGGAGACGGTGGTGACCAGGATCCGGCAAAGGGCGTTTTGTCCAATGATATTGGGGATATCGGCCGGATCGATAATGGGCAGATCCTGAAAAGTCCGGCCCCACATGGAGCGGTCATTATCGGCGACGGCCAGGATGCGGGGCTGCGGCCCAATGTGTTTGAAATAATGCAAGAGCTGGCGGGTGCCTTCTCCGGCGCCGAAGAGAATGATTGCATCTTCGCCAGTGAGCGGAGGAATATTTTCGATTTCAATCCAATTGTAATCCATGGTTATTTTTTATTCAAAAGATCTTTTAGACCGGCAAAGGGTTTGTAGGTGGCGGCTGGACCTTTTTCCGTGGCGGGCGCGAGTCCGTCGGAGCGGCCCTGGTCCAGATCGCGCGAATGCTCGTTATCATGGCAATAAATGCAGAGCAGTTCCCAATTGCTGCCGTCGGCCGGGTTGTTGGTGTGATCGCTGTCGCGGTGGTGCACGGTCAACTGGTGGACATTCTTGTTGGTAAATTCGCGGGCGCACCGCGCGCAAACCCACGGGAAAAGCTGCAGAGCTTTCTCGCGATAGGTCTTTTCGAGCTGCTCCATTTTTCGCCGGGCCGCGGCCACGGCCTGGTCTATTTTTTTGCCGTCCAGTTTGTTTTTTTTGGTTTCCATCAATACCTCCGGTTCTTGTTTTGGGGCTGGTTGGTTCTGAAAAATTTCCTGCACCCGACCCACTTGGCCGTCGGTCAGGCGCACTTTAATGCCATGCGGATGAGTGGCGGAATGGGTGAGGATCTCCTTGACGATTCCGCGGGTCAATCGGCCGGAACCCTGGTCTTGCTTGCGGACAACAGCCACTTGAATTCCAGGCTTGATATTGCTTCTGTTTTTACCGTTCATCTCCGTTTAGGCACCTTTGGAAGGCGTCCGGGTTTCAGGCGATCCGGACCCCGTAAAATAGGTTTGTGAATGGTTTGGGCGATATTCTTCAACATATTAAAAAAGATCCAGCGATGAAAGGGATATAACATATACCAGAAAAGCAATCCCGACAACCCTTTGGGCAGATAACGCGAAACGATCCGGAGCTCGGTGACGCCTTGTTTAAAACTGCGGATCTTAAATTCCAGAACCGCTTCCCCGGGGAATTTCATCTCGGCAAAAAGTTTCAGGTGCAGAGGTTTTTGAACATCCAGAACCCGAAAAAAATCAATGGCATCGCCGGTATAGAGCTCCGTGTGTTGGCGCCGGCCTCTTTTGTGTCCGAATCCGCCGAAGAGACGGTCGGCCAAGCCCCGCAGAGACCAAAGAAAATCGGCCGCATACCAACCGGTTTGTCCGCCGATATTTTCGATGGGGTCCCAGACTTGTTCCGGCGCGGCGTCGAGTATGATCCGGTATCCGGTTTGCATGATGGTTCCGCCCGCATAAGGCGCATCGCCGTAATGCAGCCATTCAGGAGCGGTAATCGAACCGGCGTCGGTCCAGCAGGTATCCACGCATTGCTTTTGGATCCGGCCTAGCGCCAGGCCGATGGTTTCTTGGCAATTCAAAAGTTTTTGGGGAATAATGGCTTGAATGCGGCTCTCCGTGCAAACCACGGGCGTGCGCAAGCCCTGAGTCAAGGGTTTGGCGATATAAGAAGGCACGGGCGTAAGAAAATGGATCCAATAAGAACTTAAGCCCAGGCTCAGAAACGGGACAGGAATAATCCAGCGCTTGCGCAAACCGGCTTCATCCGCGTAAATACGTATCAGGTTTTCATAGGTCAAGATATCCGGGCCGCCGATGTCGTAGGTTTGGCCGCCAGTTTCGGGGTGCTCCAGGCAGCCTTGCAGATAATTCAGCACATTGCGGATGGCAATGGGCTGCACCGGGTTGCGGACCCACTTGGGAGCGAGAATAACGGGCAAATGTTCCACCAGATAACGCAGGATTTCAAAAGAAGCGCTTCCGGAACCCAGAATCATGGCGGCGCGCAACCAGGTGACGGATACCGAACCCATTTGAAGGATTTCGGCCACTTCACGCCGCGAACGGAGGTGCTGACTGAGCCAACCGCTCTCCTCGCCCAAGCCGCCCAAGTAGATGATCCTTTGAATGCCGGCTTGTTCGGCGGCGCGCATCATGTTTATGGCGGCTTTTTTATCGGCTTTCACGAAATCTTTTTGCTGCGGATTCATGGAATGGATCAGGTAAACAGCAGCCCAACAGCCCTGCGCGGCCGGGAGCAAAGAATTTAAATCGAGTGCGTCAGCCTGAACCAGTTCGACCTTGGGGTGGCTGGCCCAGGGCCGGGCTTTTAACTTGGATAAGGAACGGCCCAGGGCCCGGACGCGATAGCCCGAGGCTAAAAGTTGCGGCACCAGCCGGCCGCCCACATAGCCGGTGGCGCCGGTCACGAGAACAGGGTCGGATTGCATCATGAATTTCTTTCTTTTAAGGTGTTGTTATGGAAGATTTTCTTGTAAATTTCCAATGAAAAAGAAAAATCACGATGCTCAACAAAACAAGAACGGATTTCGATATTATTTCCTTTGTATTGCGGTGCCTATCTCGAGCCAGATCGATTTGTTTTTCATTTTCAAACATCTTTATCATTTCATCATCAGTGGGGATATAAGGTTTTATATTGGATTTTATTTCATCACAATTGAATTTTTCCAATATATTGTTCATTAAATCTTCCTTATAATTTTCATAACTAGCAAAAGTTGAAGAAGGTATTTTTAACCCGCTTCTGTCTGAAATTGATTCAGCAAGATTGTATGATCCGAAAAGAAAGGTCGTTATTGTAATTATACATATGATGTAACCATAGATTTGCAGAATGATATTCTGACGCGACATGCCTTAACCTCCTTGATTGTTTAAAAACGGAAATCACGCTCCAATGGGTGTCGCTCCGCTTTGGGCGGCGATAAAGCCCCGGGCCGGGATACCGGTGCTGGAGGGCGTGCCCGCGATTTGGGCCAGATAGACTTGGCCGAGTTTTTCTATGTGGTCGTTGACATTGTCGAAATAATTGAAATGGATCTGCTCTTCATCGATGATGGTCTCAAACAGTTTGACGCTGATGCTGTCGCCGTTTTCACGACAAATCAGCAGG
Source organism: Desulfobacteraceae bacterium (assembly GCA_003819975.1). Next base: position 5,035 of record RPPU01000073.1, on the reverse strand, counting down.
AACTGATTGTAGACATTCATGGTATTGTCTTCCTGGGCGGCGTCAAAAGGAAAGACGGCTTCGACGGTCTGGCCCTTTTGAGTCGGCTGGGCCGGATCGGCGGTCGGTTCGCCCCCTAATTCCTTGATGCGGTCGGCGAACATCTCGCTGTGCCGCATCTCGTCGATGGCGATCAATTTTAGACTGCGGGCCATGTCGCCGTAATCCATGTTGTCGAGATTATAATGCTGGTTCATGTACTGGTGAATGGCGTGCAGTTCCATGGCGCGCGCTTTATTCAAAACCTCGATGACATTTTCTTTTCTTTTTTCTTTGGATTCCATGGGGCTCCTCCTGGTTGATGCTTAAAAAATCAGGTTATTAAGTTCACGGTTCACAGTTCAAGGTTGCCAATAAACCCGTAATAATCGATTTGTTTTCAACCAAATAGCTTCATTTTCAATGTTTTTTGACGTTGAACCGTAAATTCTTGAGCTTTGAACGTGAGTTGTTATTCGATTTTTCAATATAAACCATCGGGCGATGTTGTCAATCGCTGAGGGTTTTAATACATTCTTCCCGGATGGCCCAGATTTCATCCAGGCGTTCCGGACCGTAATAATCGCGTAAAAAGGCTTTGTGAAATTCGGTTTTATAGGCTCCAATTTGTACCGGGATAATGATTTCCTCTGTCAGAAATTCAGTAATCGGTTCCTGCCCCGGTTTGAGCTTTTTTGTAAAATCAAAACGCTCATTCTGATAGGTCAGATAACAATGGGCTTCGGGAATGAATTCCATCCGGTGTTTGGCCAAAATCGGGCCGACTCCGGGAGTGTTGGCCGCGGTCATGCGGTAAATTCCGAGAGTCAAGCTAAGCGGCAAACCGAGTTCCTCAGCCAAAGCGGCCAGCAAGGCATGTTTGGAGCTGCAGGTGCCGTGCTGTTCTTTGAGCACGAGCAGAAAATCTTTCGGTTTTGATGTCCGGCCATAAGGCAATTCTTGCACATATTGACAGGCCGATAAAAAATCGGTCAGGCTCAATTTTACAAATTCGGACGAAATGATGCCCTTGTTTTCAATTTTCTTATTTGGAAGCATCGATCATTGCCTTATACAGGCGCACAGTTCAGTAGAGCCGCATGATTTTTCGGCTCTACTTGGTGCGTCTCTTTTCGCACAACCTCCCCCTACCGCGGATTTTTTGTAAAAGCGCGTTAGGATCAAAACACCCATCTGAAGAGCGCATAGATAATCAAGGCGATTATCAGGACCGGAACGCCCAGAACCACAAACAGCCAGAAAAAAAACGATTTAGTATCTTCGGGTTTGCTGAAAGGCACCTGGTGGCAATCGTGGACGTAATCGTCTGAACAGGATCTTTCTTCAGATTGGGCAGGATCAATATGATTCACCATAATAAAACCTCCATAAAAATTAGAATGAGTGGGAAAATCCATATTCTAATTCGTTTGTATAAAATAGAGAAAATCTAAAACCATTTAAATCAATTAGAGTCATCATTTAAGCATCACTGATTTTGTTCGAAAGCGCTAACGCGTTCTTGCAACCAAATGCAGCTAAATTAGCTTCTCAGTCAGTTTTTCAAGGTTATCACAAAAGTAGATTGGTATTTGATTCCCGGTAGTCAGATGTACAAGCAACCTTGCCGAATCTGTGGGGTAAACGGTTGTTATGGTAGCCTTATCGTTTGCCATCTGTGAAAAAAAAGATGTGTGCTTAAATTCGGGAATGCGTCCATTGCAAATCACTTCAACAACCTCAGAAAAAACCGGTTCCAGTTCAACAATCCATTCCATCATTTTTACGAGTTCACCATCAGCAAGGGGAACAGGCATCCCTTGATTTCTGTCTTCCCAATACCTCTTCAGCCAACGCTTCCAAAGCCCGATTTTCTTCTCGCTTTCCATATTTTTAAGTTGACGCCCGATACGAGAGGCAAAGTTGATCCGATCTTGCTCTTCTATGTTCATGAGAAAATCAGGCACCCAATTATTATTCAAGGGATCGTCCATCCAAAAGACGGCGATGTGCGCTACCCACTCAGCGAAGCGCTCCCTGCTCTTTTGAAGTTGAGTCGAAAGATGAGAAAAAGATTTTTTAAACAGCGGGATGAGTTCATCCAAGAGAGATTCATTTATCCGCCCCGATTTTAACCAAGCGTTCCAAGCCTGCTCAGCCTGTTGAACCTCTTTATCCCAATCAAAAAGAGGAATGAGTTTCTCTTTGGTCCATGCGGGGTCTACGGTAAATAAAAACCCGAGTTCGTTGGTTAAAATAACCCGACCCAGGATGGCGGCTTCATTATTTTTAGAAATTATCTCCTCAAAACGTACTCTGTACGGCATGATCAAGCCTTTATCTTTTTGCTTTGTCTCCCTTCGAGTGCGGGACAGGGCATGGAGCCAGAATAGAGTTAGAGAACCTCCGGGATGGTTAATGGCTTCCATTAACCAGTCGTACGTTTCGCCGCTTATTTCATCCTTCAAGGTTGTCCAGACTTTTTGGGCCACGCTGTCGGCTTTATTCAAAAGGCCTAATGGTATTTCATCATTCTTTTTGGCACCACGTTGAAGTAAGGCGGAGATGGATTGTGCATGTTCCGCTGCCGGTTCTAGATTATCAAGGATGGATAGGACCTGTTCCCATTGTTCCGGATCGAGTTTACTATTATTCCAACCCCGGATCAGGCTTTCCCAAAGATCCGCTGTCGGTTTAGTTTGTTCGCACAATAAGTCGGCAAGCTCTTTAGCCCAATTAAAGTTTTGCGGCACCGCCTCGGTAACATTGAGGAGCAACCCATTACGAGTGGAACCGACGGATACCTCTCCATTAAAAGTTAGAAACAAATTTTGCCATTCGGCAGGCTGCTTTTTTAATAGATCTTCAACGGAAACAGGGCTATGCGAGCCGACCCGATGGGCATCATGAGACCAATGATCCAGGCCTGGGTAATCCCTTGTTTGAAAATCTGGAAATTCCTTCTTGATCAGATCAAGGCGAGCGGCAACTTCCCGGCAGTCAGGGGCTGCATGCGATAACCATTGGAAAAAATTGAATTTAGCATATTCTTTGCTTTTGCGATCTTCTATATCTTTCTCGGGAAGAGCGTCGATCTTTGCCGTTATTGTGTTAAGCAGAGCCCTTTTCAGATCAGAATCAGCATTCGGATAAGCGTTTTTCAAGAGTTGGAAAATTTCTTGCTTTAATCCGCGAGTTTGGATGAAATCTTCTTCAAGTACCCATTTAATTTTTTCATTGGCCTTTAGCTGTGATGTAAGACTTACCCCATGCAGTGCCAAACGTTTTAAAATTAGGGGTTCCATTGCGGACAATGTTTTAATTTGGGAAAGCCCCACTTGTGGTTTGTTTTGGAGTAACCATTCCAGACAATCCCTGGCGGCATTGATCAAGATGTCTTGGGTATCAGGATATTGGTCTTGTTCATGAGGTTCTATTGCTGAACGGCTCCAACTTAAAGGATCCCATCCAGGATGGATTTTATTCCAGCTCTTTAAAAGTTGAAAGGCCTGATTAAAATTTTGAATTACCACCGGCCAAAGGTGGGTTACGAGTTCCGGTAGTTTGGGCCGAATTAGCTTTTCCCAAATTTCATTCAGCGTATGATAGTCACCAAAAAATTCTAGCGCCATATCGGCTTTCGGTCCTTCATCTGAACTCTCAAGACCCCATGAAAGACTTTTCACAAGTTTTGCATGTGGCTTTGTAAGATATTCGAATAAAAGAACAGCGACCGAAAAAGCGTCTTGTGTCAGGGCATGTTCCAATAGTCGTGTATATTGATGGGGATCTATTACGGATTTATTCTGCAACAGAATCGGCACCCAACGTAAGATAATATCTTTATCCGGCAAAGGGTTTCCATAAGCGAGTTGCCGGACGATCTCATAACCGAACCAGGGATTAAGCAGGTTTTTATTGCTCTCTAGTAGTAAAAAAACCTTATCAGCATTTTGGACGACAAAGTTTTCTGAAATCCAGAGCGCTAACTTTTTAGTATTTTCGGAAAGATCAGCCTGCGCAAAAAGAGGAGCAAGAATTTTTTGCTCGTTGATCCAAGATAGCCATTCTATGCGGTTAGCGTGCCGGAAAAAGAAACGATTCGCCACCTTATCGTGAATAGCCCAATATAAAAAGTCCTGATCTTCTTCATCCAAAGGAGGTGGGCTGATCACAAGATCTTTTATGCGTTGTTCCGTGTCAAGATTGCCGCGATTGACATGTTGCTCCCAACCGGCTACCGCCATACCGAGCCGGGAATAATCGTTTCTGCCTTCATGAGGATAGGGCAAAGGAGTGATACCTCGATATTCCCATTGAGAGGAGTTTTCATCTGACCTAATAAGAGCAAATCGAGGTTTTGTGGTTTCGGGCGGGAGGCCCCGTGACAGGTAATGCATGACTGTATCATCATGACTATAGCCCACAAATAACACGGCATAATGTAAAAACATTGCTTGCAGGAATCGAGTGGCCCATCCTTCAGTAATATAGGCTCTGCCGAAATCTTGATCGGTCAATACCAATTTTCGCGGAGCACCATTCACGCTGCCGTGCAAATAAACAATACCGGAAAAATCATTTCCCAACGGTAAAGCTGGAGCACGATAGATTTCGGGCTTTTGGTTGAAGACTTTTTCAGCGGCTGATTCAAAGTGGAAGTCAAAATTGGTGGTCACAATCCTGACCTGTTCGGGGTTGCTGAATAGTTTTAGAAGGTCTTCATGAAGCTTATTATGTTTTGAATCGGGGCTAGAAAGGAGTTTGACCACTTGCTCATGGATTTTTTTCTCTTCGTTAACCAACCGGCCTAAAAAGTGTTCTGGGGGTTCTTCATTTGGCCCGTCTCTGTAATTCAGTTCTGCGATTTTTTTTACTAAACCTCTGAAATCTGGGTATTTTGAAGGAGGCCCCATGGATACGCCGGCGCCAGTAAAAACAACGAGATTTTTTTGTCGTTGATCTCTTAATAATTTTTCAGGAAAATCGATGCCTTTGATTTTCAATCTTCAATCCA
>RPPU01000072.1 GCA_003819975.1 Desulfobacteraceae bacterium | reverse complement strand
GAGAAAGGGATTCCCCCGATCCTTAAAAAACTCGAATGAAGCTGCGTCTGTTGCTTATACTGCCCCTTGCCGGCGGTTCATTGGTGGTGGGCCGGCATTTTGCCGATGCCGTTCGCGATAGGCCCGGCCTTGAACTCGATGTACTCGAAATGCAGCCGCTTTGCGAACAGTACGAGCACGACACCCGCGCGATAAATGCAAAAAAGGAACGCCTTGCTAAAATCAGCGAGCAATTGAATTTGGCCGCCCTGCGCCGGGTGGCGGCCTTTAAACCGGATCTGGTTCTCGTCATGGCTTTGGCGCCGCTCGGCCCGTGGTTCATCGAGCAAGTCAAACACCTGAACGCTAGGACCGCGCATTGGTATATAGAAAATTTCCGCTATTACCCGGCCAACCCGCTTATTCCGCCCTGGCAAGTCCTTGCGCCTGTTTACGATTATTTTTTCTCCATCCAATGCGGCGAATTTTTCGAAAAACTGAAAACCTTGGGCCAAACGCATTACCATTATCTGCCGACCGCCCACAACCCGGCCGTTCATTACCCGCATCGTCATCCGTTGCCGACCGCCACAGACCGGGCCGATGTCGTATTTATCGGTTCCCCTTATCCCAATCGCGTGGCCGTGTTTCAAGACTTGTCCGATTTTGACTTGGCTTTGTGGGGCCCGGGCTGGTCCGCTGTTGCCGCCTTGCAATCCCGCGCCCGTGGCAACAATCAATGGATCGAGAGCCGCGATGAGTGCCGCATCCTGAATGGAGCTAAAATCGCCTTGAACATTCACTCCAGTTTGGTTCCCGGCCGTCTCATTGAAAAGTCCGACTTCCTGAATCCCAGGGTTTTTACCGTTGCGGCTTGCGGCGCTTTCCAGATGGTCGACGACTCCGAGCCCCTTGCGGAAGCTTTCGAACCCGGGGCGGAAGTGGCGGTTTACTCCGATCTGCCTTCCTTGAAAGAACAACTGGCCCATTATTTAACAAATCCGGCCGCAAGGAACCGCATGGCCCAAAAAGCATATCAGCGGGTTTTAGCCGAACACACCTATTCTAAACGCATGGATACAATGCTTCGTTTTATGAATTTTATATGAGCCGTGAAACCTTAATACCTTCACTTTCTTACGTTCTTACGTTCTTACGTTCTTACGTTCTTACGTTCTCACGTTCTCACTTTCTCACATTCTCCCGTTCTCACATTCTTACGTTCTTACTTTCTCACGTTTTCACGTTCTCACGTTCTCCCATTTTTTGAGGAGGTCTCATGATTCCTTCGCAAAAAACCGAACCAAGCGCCGATATCAGCGACTTGCTTGTGCAAGGGGAAACCCTTTTCAGCCGAGGAGACGCCGTGGAAGCGATTCAATGCTTTCAGAACGTTTTAGCCGAAGATCCCGCCAATGGGACGGCTCTGAACAATCTGGGCGTGATCGCCTTTCAGTTGAACGATCCGGCTTTGGCGGAAGAATTTCTGGTCAAAGCAATACGCCTCAACCGCCGCGACCCGGAAAGTCTGAGTAATTTAGCCGATATCTATCGCCGGCAAGGAGACCTCGAAAAAGCCCGGGCGTTGCTTTTCAAGGCTTGGTCCGCCGGATGGTCCTGTTCCGTTTTGGAAGAGATCTTTCCCGAAATAGTGCGGGGGTTCGCAAGGGTCGAACGAAAAAAATCGACAACCAGAAAAATATTGGCGGTCAATAATCTTTTTCCACCCCAGGAACTGGGCGGCTACGGACGGATCATGTCCGATTATGTCGGGCTGCTCCGGCAACGCGGTCATGAAGTTGAAGTACTTACTTCGGATACGCGTGCGCTCGGAGAACCGCCCCTATGCGAACCGCATGTGCGCCGTTCCCTGAAATTATTCGGAGAGTGGACCGCTAAAGGTCTAACCGAATATCCCCGCGACCGGATCATGTCCGTCATCGCCCAAAACGAACAAACCCTTCAAGAAGTATTGGAACACGATCGGCCCGATCTGTGTTTGGTGGGCAATATCGATCTGTTGAGCGTTCTGATTTTTCGGCCCATTTTCAGCCGCGGGATTCCGGTATTGCATCGGCTGGGCAACGAATTTATCGGCTATCAGACGCCGGACACGCCCCGGGACCCTTTATATCGCGTGGCCACGGCCAGTCAATGGCTCCGGGATGAAGCCGTTCGCCGGGGATATCCCTTTCAAAATGCCGCCGTGATCCATTCCGGAGCTTTTACCCGCGAGTTTCAAATGGTTTTGCCGCCGGCGACCGACAGCCTGCGTATCGTTTTCAGCGGTCTGGTCAACGGTTACAAAGGACCGCAAGTGCTGATCGAAGCCCTCCATCTGCTCAATGAAAAAAAGATTCCTTTTACCTGTACTTTGGCGGGCGGCAATTTTGATGCCCGTTTCGTCACCGCCCTGCAAGCCCGCGTAAAGACCCTGGGCTTGGCGGATCAAATTGCTTTTGCCGGTTTCCTGAACCGCGCCCAGTTGAAGGACTTATATGCCTGCCATAATGTTCTGGTCTTTCCCTCGCTGGTGCCCGAAACGTTCGGCATCAGTCAAGTGGAAGCCATGGCCGCGGGCTTATTGGTCGTCACCAGCGCTACGGGCGGAGCCAGGGAAGTAATCGAAGACGGCCATAGCGGCCTTTTTTTCAAACCCGGCAATCACCGGGCCCTGGCCGACCTTCTTTGGTCCCTCCCGCGGGACCGCGAACGCTGGGAGCGGATTGCTTTATGCGGGCAGCAATGCGCCATGGAAAAATTCGATATCGAACAAGCCGTGGATAAGCTGGAAGCGGTGTTTAAAAGTTTTTTTCCATCCTCCTATTAATCGTCTCATAATAATATTCTCTGTTTTTATCATGATTGCGGCTTCAGGATTTCTTTTTCAAACAGCAACTCTCTTATGGTATTAAACGTTATCGTAAGATCAGCAAGCGCGACGCCGGTATATTTTAATGGCCCGAAGCGCCTTAATGAACTCCGAATAAATTTGACCGCTACGGCGCTTGCTGTGAGAACCCGGAAGCCGTTAGTTGCCGTTTGAAAAAGAAATCCTGAAGCCGCAATCATCTGTGAACACTGTTATAAGACCATTAATAAGTATTTTTTTGCGGGAACAAAAAAACGATATTTTCGATATTGATGCCTGAAAACAACTTTCAAGTCCTTTTCGATCAAGCCGCGGCCAAACAATCGAACGGCGATTTGGAAGCCGTCCAAAACCTTTATCGGGAATTGCTTGTCCGGGACCCCTTGAACCTCGAAGCTTTGTATTGCTTGGGCGTGATTCAACTTTCGACCGGGCAACCCGGGGCGGCGGTCGCCGCCTTTCAAAAAGCCTTGGCCCTGAAACCGGAGAATCCCGCTATCCTGAACAACCTGGCCCTGGCTTATAAAGGAGTGCGCAATTTTTCCTCGGCCCGAAGTTCCCTGGAACAAGCCTTGACGCTCGAGCCCGGAGCCGTCCGGGTCCGTTTCAACCTGGCCAACCTTTTACGCGAGACCGGGCATGAACCGGAAGCCATTGAACAGTATTTGCGCGTCATTGCAGAAGACCCGCGGGATGCCGCGGCTTATAAAAACTTGAGCTTAGCCTACTTGCATTTGGGCCTTTTGACCGAAGCCCTTCGGGCCTGCCGATCGGCTCTGGCGCTGCAACCGCAACAAGCCGGGCTTTACTACAACCGGGGACTGATCGCAATGGCGGCCGGCGATTGGATTGGGGCCTCGCTCGATTTTTTACAAGCACAACAATTGGATCCTTGTTCCGCCGAGGCCTGTCTGAATTTGGGCGTGGTCCGGCAAAAGCTGGGCGATCTAAAGCAGGCCGAATTTTGGTTTAAAAAAACGCTCGAATTGCAGCCGCACCGGGCCGAGGCATTTTATAACCTGGGCCTCCTTTACGAACAAACCCATGACCTGGATAAGGAACTCGCGACCCAATCCCGGGCCCTGGCAGCCTGCCCGGACCGGATTCAAACCTGGATCGGCGCCTTGCGGGCTTTTTCAAAAACCGTTGATTGGCCGCGCTTGAACCGGTTGCTTGATCGCATCGTCGCTTACCCGTTTTCGGAAAAAGAAGAAGATTTGCTCTCCACCGCCCTTTATCTGCTGCATGCTTTTCCGCTTTCGGACTCCCTCCTTTTTGAAAAACATGCCCGCTGGGGCGATTTTGCCTTGCGGAAATACGGCCGATCGCCGGCCGATCGTCCGTTTGATTTTCGTTCATTGAAACAGAGATCCTCCAAGATACGGATCGGTTATGTTTCCCCGGACTTTTGCCGGCATTCGGTGGGCTGGTTTTTCAACAACCTGATAACCGGGCACGACCGGGAGCGCTTCGAAATTTATATCTATGCCGTGACTCCCAATCAGGACGATTTGACCGCCGCCGTCGCCCAAGACGCCGACGCTTTTAAAACAATCCCGGAGGGAAACACCCGCGGCTTTGCGGAAACGATCTATGGCGATCGAATTCAGATCCTGGTCGACCTGGCCGGCCATACGCGCCATCACCGTTTGGACGTGTTTGCCGCGCGACCCGCACCCGTTCAGGTGACTGCTTTCGGTTATCCCAACGGCACGGGACTGGCGACCATGGACTATCGAATCTCCGATTCCGAGGCCGAAAGCCCCTCTTCCCGCATGACGTACCGGGAAAAGCTGGTCCTGTTATCGCGATTTTTTCTGCCGCTCGGCCCTTTGGCCTGCGCCCCGCACCCCATGACCCGTTCGCAATACGGCCTGCCCGCAACCGGAGTAGTGCTGACTTCCTTTAACCGGCCCGGCAAATTACGGCCCGAAGTTTTGCGACTTTGGAAACGGATCCTGGAGCAGTGCCCGCAAGCCAGTCTGGCCTTGGGCTGCCCCCATGCCGCTCGTTCCGACCTGCAAGCCAATCTGCTGGCCCATTTCCCGGCCCCGGTACGATCGCGCATCTTTTTTTTGGAGCGGGCCCAAAACGAAGAAGAACACCGGGCGCGTTATCGCCTGACCGACCTGGCTTTGGATTCTTTTCCCTATTCCGGCACCGCCACCAGCTACGAAGCCCTTTTTATGAATGTCCCCGTGATTACGCTGCCGGGCGACCGCCATGTGCAGCGGACCACCTACAGCCTCTTAAAACACTTGGGTTTGGAAGAAACTTTAGCCCGATCCGAACAGGATTATGTCGAAAAAGTCGTGGCTTTGATTCGATCTCCGGATTCGCTGCGGGATCTGAAAACCAAACTGCGCGATGCCCTGCAAAAAGCGCTGGCCGATCGGATCGGTTATGTCCGGGAACTGGAACAAGCCTATGAAATCATGTGGCGCCGCTATCAACACGGCCAACCGCCCCGGGAAATTCGTTTTGAAAAAAATTCATCGTGAGAACATCCGGACTCGACACCGTTGCTTTACAATGCGGGATTCCGGGAATTTCTTTAGCGGTTATTTCTTCAACCTTGAACCGTGAACCTTGAACCCCGGAACCTTTTCTCTTTATGTTGTTCATCACTGCCCTTCAGGACGCCCGCTTTTATAACCCGGTCTACGGAACCGGCGTTTTAAAACAGGGGCAAACCTATTATGCTTTCGGCCAATTCGGCCGCGAAGCTGCGGAGCGGGGTTTGGCTCGGCTCCTGGAAACGCCGCCCCATGCGATCGTCCGTTTCTCTCCGGATCATCTGACCGGCCCGGACCGTCCGCGCCGTATTCTCTTGATGTTCGCGGGCGGCTGGGGCGATGCCGTGACGGTCGGAATCGTATTACCGACGGTTATGGCGCAGCATGATCTTCAAATCGATCTATGCTGCGATCAAAAAAAATGGGATTTTATTTTCCGGCCCATGGGACTGCAAAGCCGCTATGTTCCTTTTCCGCCCGATCTGGACGCCTTGGCGCCCTATGAAGCGGTTTTGGGCGACATAACCGATTTTTTCCCCAATAAAGAGGGGTTGACCGTTTCGCCGATTAAACAGCTCATGCGGGGCTTTCAGCTTCAGGAGCCCCTGGTTCCGGCGGTGTATCGGATTCCGCCTGAAACAGCCGGAAACCGGCTCTTGCCTCCAACCAAGCGCAAACGCCTCGGATTGAACCTCGATTCCAACGGCCGGGTCAAATCGTATCCGCTTAAACTATATGCGCCGCTTTTCAGCGCTTTAAAATCTCTCGATTCCGAATTGCATCTGTTCGGAAACAGAAGTCCGACTCCCGACTGGAACCATGACCAAGGTGTGTACGATTGGCGCGGAAAAACCGATATCCCCGAATTAGCCGCTTTGCTGAGCCAGATGGATCTGGTCGCGGGCGTGGACTCCTTTGTGGTGCATTTGGGCGATCTTCTGGGCCGGCCCGTCTTGGTTTTGCTGGCCACGACGACATCCGCATACTTTTCCCGGCATGGCCGCATGGTTTGCATGCCCAGTCCCTTGGAATGCGCGCCTTGCTTTGCGTTTTCGAATCAATGCCCCCGGGGTTATCCGGACTGCAAGGCTTTCGAACATCCCGGCATACACCCACGACTGATTGCCCAAAAAATCCGGAGTCTTCTTTATGACGAACGAGCCTAGCCTGTTAATCGTCTCATAATTATATTCTCTATTTTTATTCCGTGAACACTATTAATAAACCTTTAATAAAATTAAATGTCGGCTGCGGCCGCAATATTCTCAAGGGCTGGATCAACCTGGACGTCCAAAACCTGCCCGGCGCGGATATCGTGTTCGACCTGGAGCAATGCGCTTCCGCCGGCTTGCCGTTTAAAAACGACAGCATCGACGAATTTCTTTTGAGTCATGTGCTGGAACATATCCGCAATCTCCTGCCGCTCATGCAGGAGCTGTATCGAGTCGCCAAGCCCGGGGCCGTATGCGTGGTGCGCTCCCCGTTCGGCTCGAGCGACGACGCCTGGGAAGATCCGACCCATTTAAGAAGTCTGTTCGTCGATTCCTTCGTCTATTTCGGGCAACCGGCCTATTGGCGGGCCGATTACGGGTATCGGGGCGACTGGCAAACCGAACGTATACTCCTCGTTTTGTCGAAAAACGCTTTTGCGGAAAAATCCAAAGAAGAAATCTTGTTCGCCGTACGCCATTTTCGGAATGTGGTTGTGGAAATGACCGCCGTGCTGCGGGCCGTGAAACCGGCCCGTTCGTCCGATAAAACCCTGCAAACGCCCCCCGCAATCGAGATCAAACTGATATGAACCCGACACCCGATCCTGAAAAACGTTTGGCTCTTTGCATGATCGTCAAAAACGAGGCCGAGTTGTTGGGACCTTGCTTGGAAAGCATCCGGGAATTGGCCGATGAAATGATCGTGATCGACACCGGATCACAGGACGCAACCGTTGCCTTGGCCGAGCAGTACGGCGCCCGGGTATTCCCGCACCAATGGCAAAACGATTTTTCGTTGGCGCGAAATCTCTCTTTGGAACAAGCTTCGTCCGACTGGATCTTATTCCTGGACGCGGATGAAAGAATAGACCCCGCTTCGCTCCCTTTATTAAAAGAAATCCTGAACGATCCGGATGCGGCCGAAGGGTATCGTCTGCAATTCATAAACTATATCGGCGACGGTTCCGCGCCCATTCAATCTCCTTTGTTGCGTCTTTTTCAAAACCGCGGTTACCGCTTTACAGGCAAAATTCACGAACAAATTGAGACGACAATTGCCGCTCACGGACCCATTCGGGATGCGCCGGTCATTGTCCACCATTTCGGATATTTGCCGAAAATTCAGGCGGAAAAAAACAAAGGGAACCGGAACATTACTCTGCTTCAAACGGAATTGCAGGCCGCTCCGCACGATTCATACCTGCGCTTCCAATTGGGCCGCTCGCTGGGCATTGCGGGCCGGCATGCGGAAGCAGTCCGGGAATTCGAGCAAATCTGGGATCATTACGAGAAGACCGATCCCAAAGCCTGGCCCGCTTATGCCGTGCATGCAATTTATCTGATGAGCAAATCTTATCGCTTGTTGGGCCGTTTTGAACCGGCCGCGCAATGGTCGCAATGGGCCCTCCGCCATTGGTCCACTGCTGAATTGTTTTTTCAACACGGCGTGAACCAACAAAGCCTGCATCGCTACGCCGAGGCGATTGGCGCTTTTACCGGTTGTTTGCGCGCAAAAAAGGACGAACGGTTTGTCTTTCAAACCCAAGTCGGCATGGAAAGCTTCCTAACCATGCTTCAGCTTGGAAAAATTTATGAATTTTGCGGCGATGCGGAAACGGCCCGCGCCTGGTATGCAGAGGCCTTTCAGCATTCACCCGATCATCCCGACTCGGTTTATCGCCTGGTGCGCTTGACCCCCGATCCCGAATCGTTGGGATCGTTTTTGCGTTCCATCACGAGCCCCAACGCCTTGGAAGCGTTCTGCTTTGGCTGCGCCGAGATCGGCTACCCGGCGACTCCGGCTTTGCTCGATCGTCTGGAGAAAAAAGGGGTTACCCGGAGCACCCGCAATGCCCGCCTGCGATACCTGGGCCGGCACGGCGACCGGAACGAATGGACCCGGCTTTTGCAAAACGATCCCGATGAATACGCCCGTTTTATCGAATGTCTCGTGCTTCTGAACGAACAGGACATGCCGGCCTTTCGGAAAAAAGCGCAAGGGCTCCAAAAGTACCGGGCCCAGGCCGAAGCCGTGCAAGCCGTTCTGGACAATCGGCCCGGCCGTCCGCAAGCCGGCTTGGTGCTCCCGTTGTGTATCGATTTCTCGCTGCAATACGTATTCGATTCCATTCTGCTCTCTTTTTCCCCGGAGCATCAGGATGAAGCCCTGCTGGAAGCCCAAAAAGCATGGAAACAAGGATACGACTTCGCGCGCTCCCCCGGCAATTGCGGCGTGGCTTGCGATCTCCGGACTGCCCGGGCCCTGGACCGGCAAGATCCGCTCCAAGCCCGTTTCTGGCTTGAAAAAGCCGAAGAGCACGGCCATACGATCACCCGCTGCCTCCATCGTCTGCGATGGGAGCGCCTGGCCGGCGATGCGGAAAAATATAAGATCGTCCTTGAAAATGCCTTGAAGGAATTTCCCGAATCCTTATTGCTTCAAAAAACCGCCGGCGCCCAATAAAGCGGAATACTTTTATCCCGAAATATGTATTAGACCATTTTTATCAACTAAGCCCGAGTCGAATTCGATTCGGGCGAGCCTTGCAAAAAAAAACCTAACCTATAATTTAAGTTTATCGATATGCGCATTATTCTGATCTATCCTCCCCCTTGGAAAATCCCCCTCCCCAACGAGGCGCCCGATAGGAATGGCCAAGGCCCGCCGCGCGCCTGGCGACCCGGCAGTCTTTTCAGCGGCGATGAAATAACGATCCCCTACGGTCTGTTGAGTCTGGCAGCCCAGGCCAAGCAACACGGACACGCGGTCACGGTGCTCAACCTCTACGCCTTTGCCTGGAGCGACATCCTTAAATTGCTCCCCTTGCTGCCGGCCGAACTCTACGGCTTGTCCTGTTTTACCCAAAACCGCCGCGGCGCCCTGGCCCTGGCCGAACAGATCCGCCGGCTATTTCCCGCGGCACATATCGTTCTGGGCGGGCCCCATGCCGGAGCCCTGCCCCTTGAGATCTTGCGACACTGCGCAGCCGTGGACAGTGTGATTATCGGCGAAGGCGAAACAACGTTCATGGAACTCATCGAACGCCTGCAAAGCGCGCGAGACCTGAACGGTTTGGCCGGATCGGCGTATCGTTCTCCGCAAGGTCTTCGTCTCAACGAGCCCAGGCGCCGGATCGACCGGCTCGACGACCTGGTCTCGCCTTATGAGTATGTCTCCGGCCATATCTTCCTGAGTTCCCGCGGATGCCCCGGCCAATGTACTTTTTGCGGATCGCCTGTTCTTTGGGGACCGAAAGTCCGCTTTCATTCCGCCGAATATTCGCTTCAGGTTCTTGAAAAAATGGTGCGCGTCCACGGCAAACGCTACCTCAACATGAAAGACGACACCTTCACGGCCGATCGCAAACGGTTGCTGCAAATCTGCCGCGGCATCGTCGATCGCGGCTTGAATTTCCTTTGGAGTTGCGATACCCGCGTCGATTATCTGGATGAAGAAATCCTGGCCGCCATGCGCAAGGCCGGGTGTCAATTGATCAGCCTGGGGGTCGAATCCGGCTCTCCGGAAATGCTGCAAACCATGAACAAGCACACCACGCCCGACAAAGCCTTGGCCGCGACCCGGATGTTGAAATCGTTCGGATTCACGATCCGGTTTTACATGATCGCGGCCGGCCGCGGCGAAACGGCCGAGACGCTCCAGGCCAGTCTGGACTTCATTGATGCGGCAAAACCCAATCAATATTTATTTTCTTTTCTGACTCTTTGCCCCGGCACCGTCGAATTTGACCTGGCCGTGCAAAACGGCCGGGCCGGCGCCGACATGTTTTTCGAGCGCGACGATCTTTTTTTCCTTTATCAACCCGACCGGCCCTATGAAGGCCGGCTGCAACAACTCTTGCGGCAAATCAACAGCCGGCCCGGCGTGCAACCCTTTTGGGAATACTCCGTTGCCGAGCGCCGGGACATTTTGACCCGTTTTTCCGGTTTGGCCGCCGCCCACATGGATTTGGCAAAGGCTTATTATCTCGAAGGCGATTTTGAAAACGCCGGTGCCTGCGTCCGCCAAGCTCTGGATCGCGGATTTCCCCTGCCCGGTTTGGGCCTTAATTATTTGGCCTGCATGGCTGCCCGCCAAAACAACCCGGCCGAGGCGCTTCAATACCTGGAACAGGCTCAAAAAATGGGCGCCAACAGGATGATCCGCGAAAACCTGGAAAAAATCCGGCAACGCCTGGAACAGACCGGGCCAGAAAATTTTTCTCCCTCGGCATGGTCGGTGGGTCACGAGTTTGAAGATACCCAAACGCATACCCAGCCGATCGTGCCGGCACCGATAACTTTTCAGCATCCTGCTTTCGAATCGGGCTGTCTCAGAATCGTTCCTCAATAATTTTATCCGCGGCGGATAAAATTATGTTATAAACTGTCAAAAGCGGATTATTCCAAAAAAAAATACATTAGACAAATTTCAATTGTTAAGCCCGAAACTGCTTAAAAAGCTCAATGTATAATCTATGAAAAAATACAAACCTCTAAGTATCCAAGAAGTAAACTTGATCTCGTCATTTTAACCCACATTTTTTATCTGGAATCCAAATGCCGACCGTCTCTCTTTGCCTGATCGTTAAAAACGAGGAAAAATACCTGGCGCCATGCCTGGCGTCCGCCCGCGCCGGCGTGGATGAAATCATCGTGGTGGATACCGGCTCCACGGACCGCACGTTGGAGATCGCCGCCGAATTCGGGGCTCGCATTTTTCAACACCCCTGGGAAAAACACTTCAGCAAACACCGCAATCAATCCATCGGCTATGCCCAAGGCGACTGGATTCTCTGGCTGGATGCCGACGAAGCCCTGCAACCCGGAGCCGAACCGATTTTACGGGAAGCAATCCGGAATACCGCCTGTGACAGTTTCATGACCACCATGATCTGTTATTTTGACAACCGGACCCGGACTTCCTGGAACAACACCCTTAAACTTTTTAAAAACAGGCAAGGCATTCATTTTCAAGGCGCCGTGCACAATCAGGTGGTCGGATTCAAAAACGCCGGCTTTTGTCCCTTGAAAATTTTTCACTACGGTTACGATCAGGACCGGAAAAGCATTCAAAAGAAATTCGAACGCACCAGCCTATTGCTCCAAAACGCGATCCGGGAAGAGCCCGAAAACTTCCGCCATTATCACGACCTCGCCGTTTCTTTTTCCAGCATGAATCGTTTTGCAAAAACCCTGTCCGTGGGGTTGAAGGCCGTCGAATGCTACCGGGCCAATCAAGAGCACGATCCCAATATCCTCTGGACCTATTTCGTGGTCGCTTCCGCCGCCTTCAACCTGGGCCGGCTGGATCAAGCCCAAGCATATGCCGAACAAGCCTTGCGTCTGAACCCCGAGCATCTCGATTCCCATTTTGTGCTCGCTTCGGTTTGCGCGGCCCGCAAAGACCGTCCGGGCTTTGAGAGTTCTTACCGGATTTTTTCGAACCTGGCTCCCGAATATCGCGCCCACCCCGAGCGCCTGGCCGGTCTGGTACTGAATAAACTGGACGAACAATGGCGCCTGGATCTGGAATACGCCGCCCTTTTGCTTGCGGATCATTTGAAAGCGGAAGCTTT
>RPPU01000071.1 GCA_003819975.1 Desulfobacteraceae bacterium | reverse complement strand
CTTTTGGTTACGGCAAAATGATAACCGATTTTTTGATTGCCTCCATAGCCCTGATTATCAGGGTTGTATAATACATGTAATGGGAAGGCGAAATTTTCGGTTTTACGGATGGATTCGGCAACCTCAAATGTATTATCACGAGAAGAATCATCTATAATAAGGATCTCAACATCATAATTGTGAGTTAACGAATAGGGAATGCGGCTCAATACGGATGCAATTGATGCTTCTGCATTGTAAGCCACGATAAAAACAAGAAGACGCGGTTTGGCTATCAGGTTGTTATTAGAGCTTGATTTATGGGGGAGTAAAGCGGTCATGTGAGTTCCTTATCGGCTTACCTGCTTTTAATCGGTTGCATATGAATGAGATCGGGAGTGGTTATGTCAATGCAAGCGTTTGACGGCCCTTGTTGGTCCAAGGGCGGAGCCGAAACGGCAACGAATAAGGGTTTGCAAGTCTCAAGGTTAATGGTATTGAATAGTAAAACTCCTGCGGGCGATATATTCGCTGCCCGAAGCGCGGGCATATGCTTCTCTTCGCTCATATCAAAAGGGGTGTAGATCCATCGGCTATAGCGTCCCGGTAACTTTCTCAGCCATTCATGGGTGGCGGACAGTTTTTCCGGTGTAAGAGAGGGGGCCGGCCAAACTTTTGAAGTTTTGGCCGGGCCGATATAAAGCCCCGAACTGGGAGAATAGTAAAAATTCAAGAAACGTAATCCGGACGGGCAAGCTGATTTTTGCTGGCGATTGGTTGTGTAACGGCCGTGGCCGCTTATGACGAATCCATAGACGCATATAGCCAACCCGGTTATGCATAGGGTTGTGGCGATAATATTTATAAAATAACCGGTTCTTGTATCTATTTCAGGCAAAACTTTAGCGTTGCAGACGGTCAGCCATTTTATCAATACAACCATTCCGTAAGCCGGCAATAAAGCCGTAAATCCGATTATAGGCGCGGAAGCTCTATGCTCGCCCCCATAGAGAAAAGGTTGTGAAAGCACAATAGCTAAATTGACGAAAGTGATGAGTGCTGGAATAGGTTGGCGATTACGATACGTTTCATAAAAGGCGGCGATGCCACCAAGAATGGCAATTAAGAAAATTAAATATTTGATTGGCTTGACATCTACAAAGTTAAAAATATCTTTATTAATGATATATCTTTTTAGCTCAATCAATGATCCGATCGCGACGGCATCAGGCGAACGCTTTACGGTTTCAAAAAATATTTTCTTTTTTATTCTGGGTTGCTCCACAGTAGGGGCAATAGTTATCTCAGGGTGATCCCGGTAGATTTGCACCCAACGGGTTTGAGAAATGACGTCGGCAGGGTTCCTTCGACCTAAAGCAAGCTCTCCTTCAACGATAACGGCATACCAGGAATCTATGGCATTGACAAAAGAGCTGCCGCTCGCCGGAGCGATGACACGTGTAGCGATACCGTTAAACCAGAAAACCGCGATAAAAGTCAGGACCCCCATCACAGGGATCAGCCAACGCCGATTCCAAAGAGGCGGTAGCCAAACCCAGGCCCAGATCAAAATTGCTGGTAGGATAAATACGGCTCCGATCCGAATGGCCATGGCCATTGATAACAGCAGAAAACCGATTATAAATGAGGTCTTAGAACCGGAACGGGCCGCAATTATGATGCCGCTGAACCCGCCCAATCCATAAATATAGCCCGGCATTTCCGAGGATAGTCCTCCAATATGCTCATGCGCGAAATCGATCAATATAAAGGCGACAATTCCAGATGCGGTGAAACCGAGGACGGATCTGGTATTGAGCACGGCGCATAGGGTGCTGATGGCAGCCATCATTGCGCAAATCCACATCACCGTACGGATATTAAAATTAGATAAATTTATTAATCCGGCGTAGAAAACGGGTGAAAAAACACGGCCGCGCGGTGTATAGAATTCGCCACGGGCAAGAAATTCAAGAGCATTATTGACGAAATCATGGGCATCATTAATGGGAATGACACCCCAGGCTATCCAACGAGTCGGGAGGGCATGACTGATAATGTCCCGTAAAGTTAACGCGAATGCCAGTCCGATCAGTGCTGAGAGGATTAAAGAACGCCACTGTTCCGACCAGCCGGGCAGTAAAAGACCAATCACAAAAATGGCACTTATGAGCGGGATAAAATAGGCTGTTCCGGGAGGGATGATCAGGCCAACCCCAGGGAAGGTAGCGAAACCAAACATCACCGACATAACGAGCAAAGGTAAAAATTTCTTGAAAAGCATCATATTTTAGGGATATTATTTGTTCAATGTAAATTATAATTCTAATTTTAGGTATGGACTATATAAAGATAATCTGCAACCTGTCAATGCAAAAATAGGGCATAGAACTCAAGACCCTCTCTGACTATACGAATGGGTCAAAAGCATGTAGTTAGACGATTTTAGTTTGGGGGATACGGGTTGCGGATTAAAACGATTATCGGTATTCAGCCATTGGTTCCACCTTTCACTTTGAGTAACCAACGATAGGAGGCAAACCATGATTTACGGAGAACGCATACGCCTGCGCGCCATCGAACGCGAAGACATTCCGACTTTTTTGCGGTGGTTCAACGATCCGGAGGTGCGGCAGTATCTGCTCATGTTCGCGCCCATGTCGCGGGCTCAGGAAGAGCGCTGGTTCGAGTCCACCTTGAATCAGAAGGACGATTTTTTATTCGCCATCGAAGTGCATGTGGAAGACAAGTGGGCGCATATCGGCAACGTGGGCTTGCATCGCATTGATTGGAAAAACCGGACCGCGGTTTTGGGGATCGCTTTGGGTGAAAAGGATTATTGGGGTAAGGGCTACGGCACGGACAGCGTACGGACCGTGCTGCAATTCGGATTCGGGGCTTTGAATCTGCATCGCATCGAGCTGGAGGTTTTTGCTTTCAATCCCAGGGCTTTGCGCTGCTATGAAAAGGCCGGATTTAAAAAAGAAGGCGTGCGACGATCGGTGCATTTTCATGAAGGGCGCTATCATGACGCCTATTATATGGGCATTCTTCAGGAAGAGTTTGCTGGTCAAAAAGCTTGAGAAAACAGGGCTCGAGTCCGTAGAGACGATTTCATGTCTCTATGTTCAATGGGTCATGGGAAAAGCCCTAAGTAAAAGATTGGATTTGTAAACTGAAAATATTGTTTTTAAAAAAAAGAAAAACAACGAGTTTTCTTCCGCTACCCTTGAACCCCTGACCCCTCGATCCCTTGGCCCCTTCCCTTCATTCCCTGAATGCGCGATTTAATCATATTTTCAATCAATAGAACGATTTGGACCGGCCGGCATCAAATCCTCCCTAAGATCAAAAATCCAAAAAATCAAAAAAGAATGTTGACATCCCGATTTCTTTTTTCTATGTTTCAAGTGGGGAAAGGCGTGGAAGCAGTTTGAGGTGCGCCTTTTTGGGGAAAAAGTGCGCAAGCACTTTGTGGGGAATGAAATCTTACCGTATATTATGCATAAATCGCGAGAGCGCGGGCTAGTTGTCTATACAAGCATAGAAGATATAAGGCCTGTTCGATGCATAAACAGACGGCATTCCGGCGGCGCAAGGCATCCAAAACCGGATGCGCACCCGCCGATAAGGACCGTAAGCAAGGAGCCATGGCTTAGATCGTTTGATCCGCAACGTGGGTGGTCCTTCCTGATCCGAGTGACATGGGATAAGAGATCCTTATAACCATGTCAGCTCATCTCATTTCATCAGTCTCATCCAACTCCCCTTAGAAACAAATCTTATGTTGCGGCTTTTAGAGCCTTTGAAAAAATTTTGATCATAGGTTTGATCGACGATTTTATGTCGATCAATCCTGAAAGGAGGCTGATATGAAAAAGAAATCAGGTTTTATTTTCGACAACCTAGGTAAGGGAGTTCGTTACGCGCTGACGGATGTGGAGAACCCGCAATTGTATCGCGACCTGTTTCCCTACTCGGAAATCTGCAAGGTCAAATTCGACCACAAACTGGAGTTGATCGATCCGCCGGAAGAGATCTTCATCACCGACACGACTTTTCGTGACGGCCAACAATCGCGGCCGCCTTTTACGGTGCAGCAGATCGAAGATCTGTTTGTTTTATTGCACCGGCTCTCCGGACCCAAGGGGATTATCCGGCAAACCGAATTTTTTCTTTACACGGATAAAGACCGCGAAGCCCTGGAGCGCTGCCGGGCCAAGGCCTACAAATACCCCGAGATTACGGGCTGGATCCGCGCCAACCGCGACGATTTGCAGTTGGTCAAGAACATGGGGCTCCGCGAAACCGGAATCCTCACCAGTGTTTCGGATTATCATATTTTCTTAAAGCTCAAGAAAACCCGGACCCAGGCCATGCAGGATTATCTGAAAATCGTAACGAGCGCCCTGGAGCAGGGCATTGCGCCGCGCTGCCATTTTGAAGACATTACGCGCGCCGATATTTACGGGTTCTGCGTGCCGTTTGCCCAGGCATTGATGGAGTTGTCGGACAAAGCCAAGCTACCGGTCAAGATCCGGCTGTGCGACACTTTGGGGATCGGGGTCACTTTTCCGGGCGCGGCCTTGCCCCGCTCGATCGGCAAGATCGTACGCGCCATGATCGATGACGCGGGCGTGCCTTCGGAATATCTGGAATGGCACGGGCATAACGATTTTTACAAAGCCATGATCAACAGCGTGAGCGCCTGGCTTTACGGCTGCACCTATGTCAACGGGACTTTGCTCGGCATCGGCGAACGCACCGGCAATGTCGCGATTGAAGGGTTGATTATGGATTACATCTCCTTGCGCGGCGACGACCAGGGCATGGATACGCGGGTGATCACCGAAATCCGCAATTACTTTGAAAAGGAGATCCGCCATCCGGTGCCGCGCAATCAACCTTTTATCGGCCTGGATTTTAATGCCACTTCAGCCGGGGTGCATATCGACGGCGTACTCAAGAACCAGGAGATCTATGTGCCGTTCGATACCGACAAGATTTTGAATCGGCCGATCAGCATCAATATCACGGACAAGTCCGGTTTGGCCGGCATCAGCCATTGGGTCAATTCGCACTTTGCCTTGACCGGCGCGGACCGGGTCGATAAGACCCATCCGGGTTTGGCCAAGATCAATAAATGGATCATTAAGCAATATGACGCGGGCCGGGTGACGTTTATTTCGGACGAAGAGATCGAGCATTTGGCGCGGAGATACATACCGGAACTCTTTACATCCGAGTTTGATCTTCTCAAGAAAAAAGCTTATGATCTGGCCGCGCATCTGGTGGAACGCTACATGGACCACGAAGCGGTCAAGAGCATGGCCCCGATGCAGCTGGAAGAGGTTTTGAAAGGTATTGTGGAAGAATATCCTTATATCCAGTATGCTTATGTCGTGAGCAACGACGGCGTGAAAATCACGAAAAATATCACCCAGGCGACCGATAAAGCCAAATATTCCCGAATCGGTTTGCATGACGATTTTTCCGACCGGGAATGGTTCATCGAACCGATGCGGACCGGCAAGGTGCATGTGACCGGGCTTTATTCTTCGCGCATCACGGGCGCTTTGTGCATGACCGTGTCCGGACCGGTCCGGGACCCGGCCGGCGACTTAAACGGGGTTTTGGGGTTTGATATCCGCTTCGAAGATCTGACGCGGGCTGAGGAATAAACCGGGATCAATTATTAGATCCATAAATATAAGTCGGTCGCAGGACTTCCGGTTTTTCACAACCGTAACTATGGTGATCCGGCCCTTAAAGGCAGGCGCTATGCCTATAAAGTTTGTAAACCGATGGCATAAGGATTTGAAGCGGTTCAGTAGAAATGCCCTGCGCCTGCCGATCTCACGATATAGTTTATAGTAGAAGATGAGTTACGGTTGTGAAAAACCGGAAGTCCTGCGGCTCCTTAGGATGGAAACTGAAATTTTTTAATGGATAATTAGGGATCAATCATGGGACAAACATTAACGGAAAAAATATTTAATTTGAACAAGGGGACTGCGGTCCGGCAGGGCGAATACACGGTTGCAAACGTGGACCGGGTTCTGCTGCAGGACGGCACCGCGCCCTTGGCGATCAAACGTTTCAAGGAGATGGGATTTCAGAAACTGTTTGATCCGGACCGGGTGAACTTCTTCATCGACCATGCCGCGCCTGCGCCGCGCCAGGAGCTTGCCAATGACCAGGCCGCGATCAAGGCCTTTGCCGAAACTTATCAGGCCCGGATTTTCGACGTAGGCGAGGGCATCTGTCATCAACTCATGGCCGAGCAGATCGTGGCGCCGGGCGAATTGCTGTTAGGCGCGGATTCGCACACCTGCATGGGTGGGGCCCTGGGCGCTTTTGCCACCGGTCTGGGTTCCACGGACATTGCCGCGGCTATGGGCTTGGGTAAAACCTGGCTGCGGGTGCCGGAGAGTTTTCAGTTTATACTCAAGGGCCGACTTCCGGACGGGGTGTATGCCAAAGATCTGATCCTGTGGATCATCGGGTTTTTAGGCGCAGAGGGCGCGACCTACAAGGCGCTGGAATTCAGCGGTGAAGCTTTGGAAACGCTGAGTTTCGCGGACCGCTTGACCGTCAGCAATATGGCGGTGGAGGCCGGAGCCAAGGCCGGTCTGTTTCCGTCCGATAGGGTGACTTTAGAGTATTTGCAGGCCCAGGGCCGGGCCCGGGTTTTCCGGGAGATCCAAGCGGACGCGGATGCGGATTATGAAAAAACAGTCGAGATCGACTTGACCAAGATGAGACCCGTGGTGAGTTTGCCGCACCAGGTCGACCGGGTCAAAAGCATGGACGACCCGGAAGTGAAGGCCATGAAGATCGACCAGGTTTTTATCGGGTCCTGCACCAACGGCCGGATCGAGGACTTGCGTGTGGCGGCCCGCATTTTAGCGGGGAAGAAAAAACACAAAGCGGTGCGTTTGCTTATCGGGCCGGCGTCACGCCGGATTTACAGCCAGGCCCTGCAGGAAGGGTTGCTGTCCCTGTTTTTAGAGGCCGGGGCGGTGATTCTGCCGCCGGGCTGCGGGCCCTGTATCGGTCTGCATTTGGGCGTGCTGGGCGACCGGGAGACCTGCGTATCCACTTCCAACCGAAATTTTTTGGGCCGCATGGGCAACCCTGAATCCCAAATTGTTTTGGCTTCGCCGGCTACGGCCGCGGCCAGTGCTTTGACGGGAACGCTATCGGATCCCAGGGAGGTCGGCGATGCTGTTAAAAGGTAAGGTTTGGAAATTCGGAGACAACATCTCCACGGATCATATTATCCCGGGACGGTTCTATCATTTGCGTTCCAACCTGGAAGAACTTAAAAAACATGTTTTTGACGATCTGGCGCCGGGTTTTTCTGAAAAAGTCGGCCAAGGCGACATCATCGTGGGCGGACGGAACTTCGGCCTGGGTTCGAGCCGCGAACACGCGCCGCTGATCATCAAAATGGCCGGTATTGACGCAGTCATTGCCCAATCGTTTGCGCGTATTTTTTTTAGGAATGCGATCAATGTGGGCCTGGCTGCGATCTTGTGCGATATCGACGGCCTGGACCAGGGCGACTTATTAACGATCCGGGTCGATGAAGGCCGTATTTTGAACGAGCGCAGCGGGATGGAGAAGCAGTTTCAGCCGTTGCCCAAAATCATGCGCGATATTTTGGGCGAGGGCGGATTGGACCGCTATATCCGGAAATATGGATGTTTTTTCGATCTCGAAAGGCGCGAGATCGAAAAAACATGAATTCAAAATAGAGCGCCGGAATAACCTCATATGAGGGCCGGATTGTCGGCCATTGGTCTTTTTGTCGTGGGTTCTAAGCGACTGTGCATCACCCATGATCCGACCCGGAGGGCGGTGGTTTTTCAGGGTAGGGGCGACCGGCCGGTCGCCCCTATAATCGAATGTCCGGCGCTATCAAGAAGAAACAAACAATTGAGGTTGAGCATTCTATGGAAAAATTGACTATTCCTTACATCGAAGGCGACGGCACGGGCCGCGACATCTGGAACGCTTCCCGTCCCGTATTCGAAGAAGCCGTGCTCAAGGCGCTCGAGGGCCGCAAGCAGATCCAGTGGATTCCGCTTTTGGCCGGTCAAAAAGCTTTGGACCGGGATGGTGTTCTGCTTTCCGAAGAAACCCTGGGACAAATCCGTCATCACGGCCTGGCCCTGAAAGGGCCCCTGACCACGCCGGTGGGCGGCGGGTTCCGCAGCATCAATGTGCATTTGCGTCAGGTCCTGGATCTCTATGTTTGCTTACGGCCGGTGCGCTATTTCGCGGGCCTGCCGAGTCCGCTCAAACATCCGGAAAAAGTGGACCTTATTATTTTCAGAGAAAACACTGAAGATCTGTATAAGGGCATTGAATGGAAGTCCGGGAGCGCGGAGGCCCGAAGCGTGCTCGGGTTTCTAAAGGAAAAAATGCAGGTGGATTTGCCCTGGGATACGGGTCTGGGCGTCAAGCCAATCAGCAAAGGCGCCACGCAACGGTTCGTGCGCTTTGCCTTTGATTACGCGATCCGCAACCGACGCAAGCGCCTGACCATTGTGCATAAAGGCAATATCATGAAATTCACCGAAGGGGCTTTTCGGGAGTGGGTCTATGAAACGGCAAAGGAATATACAACCTCCATTAGTACGGAAGAAGAAAAGACTAAGATCTTGATCAATGACCGCATTGCCGACAATATGTTTATGCAAGCGATTCAGAAACCGGAAGAGTACGATATATTGCTCTGCCCGAACCTGAACGGCGATTATCTCTCGGATGCCTGCGCAGCCCTGATCGGCGGTTTGGGCGTGGCGCCGGGCGCCAATATCGGGGATACAGTCGCGGTTTTCGAGCCCACCCACGGCAGCGCGCCCAAGTATGCTGACAAGGACCTGGTGAACCCTACTTCTTTTCTTTTGTCGGGCGCCATGTTGTTCCGCCATATCGGGTATGACAATGTTGCCCGAAGGATCGAGCAGGCTGTAGAAGATACCATCCGCGCCGGCATCGTGACCTATGATCTGGCGCGGCAGATGCAAGGGGTACGGCCGGTCAAATGCTCCGAGTTCGGGAAGCAGGTTGCCCGGAGGATCGGGAAAGAGTGATTTCACACAAAGGCACGAAGACACAGAGAAAAAAAAGTAATAATTTTTCAGGTTTCACCCAGACCAGCTTTTCCGGTAGGGGCAGGTTTAAAACCTGCCCCTAGGATGTGACAAGGGGGCAAAGGCGCAAATAAAAAGAGTCATTACACAGGTTCAAGACTGCAGGGCTCACGGTTGAGGAAAAATCAATCTGAAACTGTGAAAAGGATCATCATTCCGGGAAGGGCTTGCTCTGCTCCGGACTTGAGTTGGAACTGGAATCTAAGATTTTTTAAATTCAGGTCAGTTTTGATGGTTTTCGCGGAATATCGGCTTATATCATTATCTGCGCCAAGGTACTGAAAAAATCTTGCAAATTTCTTTCGATAATGTAAAATAACAATGCAAAGTTGCATTATCAACAGAGAAAAGCATGAAAAATCCCTATTTTCAGAGACTTCTCAAGGCTCCCGAACAATCCTTTTTCCTTTTTGGACCGCGCGGTACAGGCAAAAGCACGTGGCTCAGGCATGCGCTTCCAGAGGCCTTATTTCTAGACTTGTTGGACGCTTCCCTATCCCTCGAATTATTCCGGGAGCCTCACAGGCTGGAAGCCCTTGTAGGCGACCAGCCTGAGGGCGCTTGGATCGTCCTGGATGAAATCCAGAAAATTCCCCTACTTCTTGATGAAGTTCATCGTTTAATGGAAACCCGGCGCTGGCGGTTTGCCCTATGCGGTTCCTCGGCGCGCAAACTGCGCCGCGGCGGGGTCAACCTGCTGGCAGGCCGCGCCTTGACCCTGAACATGGAATCGTTTTCCGCCCATGAATTAGGTTCGGTTTTCGATCTTGCCCCGGCAATGGATTGGGGTCTGCTGCCTTTTGTGCAACGCGCTCCGGACCAGGCGGCTGAGATTTTATCGGCCTATTTAAACACCTACCTTAAAGAAGAGATTCGGGAAGAGGGGCTGGTGCGTCAAGTGCCGCCCTTTACCCGGTTTCTGGCCATTGCAGGACAATTGAACGGGCAGGCCGTGAACGGTCAAAATGTAGCGCGTGAAGCCGCTGTGTCGCGCAGCACCGTGGATACCTATTTTTCGATTTTGGTCGATACGCTGCTCGGTCATTTTTTACCCTCCTGGCGCGCCGGATTGAAAGTGCGTGAAGCAACTCACCCCAAGTTTTATTGGTTTGACCCGGGAGTCGCCAGAGCCGCAGCCGGTTGGCTGCGCGATCCGCCGGACCGGACCTGGCAGGGGACCGCTCTCGAAACCCTTATTTTTCACGAACTACGGGTGTACAACGAAACCAGCCGGAAACAACGCCCTATTAGTTATTATCGCACTCCGGCCGGTGTGGAAGTGGATTTTATCGTGGAGACCGGACGCCGCACAGACGCAACGCCGCCCCAGGTGATCGCCATTGAGGTCAAACGGGCTGATAAATGGAGCCGGGAATGGGAAAAGCCCCTGCGCTCCCTGTCCGGTTTGCCGGGAGTCAAACCCGATAAGTTGATCGCCGTCTATACCGGCGAACGGACCTATCGTTTTGACCCCATCGACGTCATGCCGGTCAAAGCATTTTTGGACGCGCTGCATCGGGGAGAAATTTTTTAAGGATAAGGTAAAATGAAAAGATCATTGCGATTCGAAGATAAACGGGTGCTTTTTCAAAAAGACAGCAGTTGGAAATATGCTACATTCGTTATAGCTTTAGGCATTGCGCATAAATAACTTGAATAATTTTAACGACTAAAGGTCGAGCACTGATTTAAGGTCGTCACATTTTTAAAAATAATGATTCACCACAATTGACACCTTTTGGAGTGCGCGGACGCGTCACACGAGGGCTCCTGCCCTGGTCCGCGCTTTTAAAGCGGCGATGCGTCGCCGCATTCCAAAATCGACCTTACATCTTAATTACAACCCTTTATTGTTCAACTTATTTTTACGCGGGTCCTTAATTCGGAAATGAGGTCATTTATGGAACAATTAAAAGAGAATTATGCTAATCATGAACCGCTGATCTTATTGATTCTGACTGGGGTATGCCTGGCCTTGTCCGGCATCAAGCCTTATGATTTCGCGACTTGGGTCATGGAGATTTTTCCGATCGTGATCGGTGCGCCGATTTTGATTTGGACGTATAAGCGTTTTCCGCTTTCGCCGCTGCTTTACCGCCTGCTTTTCATCCATGCCTTGATCCTGATGCTGGGCGGGCATTACACTTATGCGCGGGTGCCCCTGGGTTTTTGGGTGCAGGATTTATTCGGCTTGGCCCGCAACCATTATGATCGCTTGGGACATTTGGCCCAGGGGTTCATTCCGGCCATCCTGGCGCGGGAATTGCTCTTGCGCACTTCACCGTTGCAACGCGGCAAATGGCTGTTCGTGATCGTGACCGGCCTTTGCCTGGCATTCAGCGCTTTTTACGAGTTCATCGAATGGTGGTCGGCGCTCATCGGCGGCGGAGCAGCCGTGGATTTTCTGGGCACCCAGGGCGATGTGTGGGATACGCAATGGGATATGTTCCTGTGCTTTATCGGCGCCATGCTGGCGCAAATATCTTTGACCAAAGCGCATGATAACTCCATGATAAGCGTTTTTCAAAAATAAGAAAAGCAAGAAAATGATTCACCGCAAAGGACGCAAAGGATCGCAGAGGTTTAAGAAATAAAATCCCTTTGCGTTCCTCTGCTTCCTTTGCGGTGAAATGATTTTGGATCGGATGGAGCTGCTATGGAATGAAACACATAATTCGACTCATAACCGAAGCTGATTTTGAAGCGGCGGAACGGGTGCTGCAGAGCGCTTTCGCCTTGACGGAGAGCCGTATCGACGACATTCGAGCCTATCATGCTTTGCAATCCGAGAGTTATTTTATGGCCTTGATCGACGGCGAACCGGCCGGCATGGCCGGAGCGGTTAACTACGGTACGTTTGCGTTTGTGGGTATGATGGCGGTCGATCCCCGGTTCCAGTACCAGGGTTTGGGCTATGCTTTAATGGAACGTTTATTGGCCCGGATCGAGGATTGGAAGGTGCCGGTGATTTCTTTGGATGCGAGCGCGGCCGGCGCACATTTGTATCCGCGCTTTGATTTTAAGGGTTTTGACAAGG
>RPPU01000070.1 GCA_003819975.1 Desulfobacteraceae bacterium | reverse complement strand
CGAAGCATAAGGGTCCTGAAAAATCATCTGAATGTTTTTACGGGCCTTCAGGAGATCGGCTTTGTGGAGTTTGGTTAAGTCAACTCCATCGAAAAAAACCTCACCGGCTGTGGGCTGATAAAGTTGAGCAATGGCCCGGGCCGCCGTGGATTTACCGCAACCGGATTCTCCGACCAGGCCGAGGGTTTCACCGGGCTGGATTTCAAAATCAATACCGTCCACGGCGCGAATGGCGCCGACCTGTTTTCTAAATAACACCCCTTCTTCGATGGGAAAATGGAGTTTCAAATTTTTAACTTCCAATAAAGGACTTGCAGCAGTCACTCGTCTCCTCCTCTTTAATGGCTTTGAAAAAGCCAACAACTGACTTCGCGATTATCATCCAATTTTACCGTTCCGGGATATTGTTGGGTGCAAATATTGCTTTTATGGGCGCAACGCGGATGAAAAGGACAGCAAGCGGGCAAATTGATCAGGTTGGGCGGCTGACCTTCAATGGAATAAAGTCTTTCCTTTTTTTCCTGATCGTGCCTCGGTATGGATTTTAACAAGCCTTTGGTATACGGATGTCTGGGGTCGTGAAAAACTTCTTCACTGGTGCCCTTCTCCACGATCCGACCGGCGTACATCACACAGACATTATCGCAAATACCGGCCACCACGCCCAGGTTATGAGTGACCAGGATTATAGCCGAATTGAATTTGTCCTTTAGATCCCGCATGAGGTCGAGAATTTGGGCCTGGATGGTCACATCTAGGGCTGTCGTCGGTTCATCCGCGATCAGAATTTTGGGATTGCAGCTCAAGCCCATGGCGATCATAACCCGCTGGCGCATACCGCCTGAAAATTGATGGGGATAATCGTTGACGCGTTTTTCCGGGGAAGGAATGCCGACCACTTTCAACATCTGAATCGATTTCTCATGGGCTTCGGATTTGCTTAACCCCTGGTGGAGCATAATGGTTTCCGAGAGCTGGGTGGAAATACGCAGAAAAGGATTCAACGAAGTCATGGGATCCTGAAAAATCATGGAAATCTTATTACCCCGAAGAGCTCGAATCTCCGCATCGCTCATTTTCAGGATATCCTGTCCCTCGAATATGACTTCTCCACCGGCGATTTTACCCGGAGGCGTTGGAATCAGTCGCATAATGGAAAGATTGGTCACGGATTTACCGCAAGCCGATTCCCCGACCAGTCCAAGGGTTTCGTTGGCGCGCAGATCGAACGAAACGCCGTTAACGGCTTTCACGACTCCTTCGTCGGTTTTGAAATAGGTTTGTAAGTCTTTAACCTGCAGGATCATATCTTTTTTATTATTCAAAAGATTCAATCTCCTTTACAATCTATTTTTGCTTTGGGGATCGAAGGCATCGCGCAAACCGTCCCCTAAAAAGTTCATGGCGAATAAAAAGATCGTCATGGCGGCGGCGGGAAAGAACAGCCGCCAGGGGAACAGATCCATGCCTTCCACGGCATCGGAGATCAAAGACCCCCAAGAAGCAAAAGGAGCGGAAATACCTAAGCCCAAAAATGAAAGAAACGCTTCAGCCAAAATAAATTGGGGGAAGGAAAGCGTTGAAAATACGATAATAATACCCAGAGTGTTCGGCAGGATATGCCGGATGATGATATGCGTCTTGCTGGCGCCGATGGATCGGGCGGCTTCCACGAATTCGGAATTTTTCAAGGAAATAAATTGCCCGCGTACGATCCGCGCCATGGTCAGCCAACTCACCATGGCAATGGCGATATAAAGGTTAATAATGCGCTGAATCTGATTATCGCTTTTGAACATCGCCATAAAAATAATGACCAAAATCATATAGGGCAGACTGTACATGATGTCGATAAAACGCACCAAAAAGTAATCGGTCCGTCCGCCGCTATAGCCGGCAATGGAACCGATGGTGATTCCGATCAGCATGGCCGTCAAGGTTCCCACGATTCCGATCCCGATGGAAACCTGGCTGCCGAAAACGATCCGGGCCAGCATATCCCGGCCGTGATAATCGGTTCCGAAAAGATAACGGCGTTGATGCACTTTAATGGTCTTGCCGTCTTCTTCCATGGTTTCGTTCTCGATCTGGTGCCGCAGATCTTTCAGTTCCTGAATTTCCTCTTCATTGAGAGATTCCCGCCCCCTCTTCTTTGCAATGGCCGACAGTTTCTTTTCTGTTTTTTCATATAAAAGATCACCCGCGGTTTTGGTCAGAGAAGGAGGCAGATGTTGATGATCCAGAATGATTTTATCGTAAGAATGAATGGGGAAACCGGGTATAAATGCGAGGGATGCAATCAAAATATAAAAAAGAACGACAAAAAGGCCGCCGATCGCCATCTTGTTCTTTTTTAATCTGCGCCAGGCATCCAGATTCAGGCTGACGCCTTTGATCGGTTGATTAAACTCGTTTACGGGTTGTGAGTTGTTTTTTTCTTGCGTGTTCAAAAACAGTTCTCCTTACTTATAAGAAATTCGCGGATCAATGAACGAATAGGCCACATCGACAACAAAATTCGCGACCATCAAGATAGAAGAATAAATAATGAGCGCTCCCAAGAGTAAGGTGTAATCGCGGTTCAATGCGGATTGGACAAAAAATTTGGCCAATCCGGGCACTCGGAAAATGGATTCCACGACCACGGAGCCCGTGATAATAAAAGAAAAAGCCGGTCCTAAATAACTGACGACCGGCAGCATAGCCCCTTTCAGGGCGTGTTTGAATATAACCACTCGGCCGCTCAGGCCTTTGGCCCGGGCAGTCCGGATATAATCGCTGCGAAGCACTTCCAGGAGACTCGATCGTGAAAGTCTGGCAATATAGGCAAAAAAGACCAGCGACAAGGTGATCGCCGGCATGATGATCGTTTTCGGTCCGCCTTCCATAATCCATCCGGAAGTAGGCAACCATTGCCACTTCAAAGCCAGATAATACATCAATACGGGACCGACCACGAAATTGGGCACGGATATGCCGATAACGGCAATGCTCATGGGTATGTAATCGGCTAATGTGTTTTGCTTCAAAGCGGAAATAATACCGACACCCACGCCCAGAAAAACCGCCAGGGAAAGCGCAATAATGCCCAACATCGCGGAATTCGGGAGACTTTTCCCGATATAATAGCTGACGTCATGGTCTTGGTAGCGATAGGAAGGGCCAAAATCCAATTTAAACACCAAATCGGTAACATAACGGCCATACTGCTTCCATAGGGGTTCATCCATATGGTATTTCTTTTTCATATTGTCCTGGATGACCTTAGGCAGGGTCTTTTCCAGATCGAACGGTCCGCCCGGAGCCATACGGACTAAAAAGAAACAAATCGTAATAACGATAAGCAACGTCGGGAATATACTCAAAAGTCTTTTTATAATAAATTTAGTCATGGAATGCCTTATTCTGAAATCGAGTGAATCAATCGGAAACTACACGAATATTCGCTTCTTGTAACCGTCTATATATTGAAATCATTAAAAAGAGCCGGTTATAATTCAACCGGCTCTTTTTCGTTATCTAAGACAATATTACTTAAGGGAAACTTCTTTAAGCGGATGCAGGTTCATGACATTGGTATACCAACCGACTACATTTTTGCTGATCATACCTTTGGTCGTGTAATGATAAATCGGCATAATGCCCTGATCCTGGGTGATGAAAATGTCTTCTGCTTTTGACAGAAGGGTCATTCTCTCGGCCGGTTTCATAAGCTTGCCTTTCGCATCAATGCCTTCAGCCGCCTGTTTGATCAAAGCGTCATATTCCTTGTTGCTGTATTTGCCGCCGTTCATGCCGCCGCCGGTCACGAACATATCCAGGAATGTATTGGGATCCTGATAGTCGCCGATCCATCCTTTGCGGGCCACTTCGAATTGACCGGCATTGGTATTGGCCAGATAGGTCTTCCATTCCTGGTTGGCCAGGGTGCACTCGATGCCCAGGTTTTCTTTCCATTGTTGCTGAATATATTCGCCAATTTTCTTATGAGCTTCATTGGTGTTATAAACCAGCTCGAACTTGGGGAAGCCCTTGCCGCCCGGGAAACCGGCTTCGGACAACAGCTTCTTGGCGCGTTCGACATCTTCTTTGTTACCCATAACGTTTTTGTATCCGGCCATGGGGGGAACCATCACATAGGTCGGAATTTCACCGGCTTTGGAGACTTTTTTGGTCAATTCTTTGCGATTGATTGAAATCGTAAGTGCTTTGCGGACTTTGGCATCGTTAAAAGGTTTCTTTTCGCATTGGAACATATAATAATAGGTGCCGAGATAAGGGGCATTGTAGGAATCGTCCCGGGCCAAGGCCGCTTCGGTCTGATCCAGCGGAATGGTATCGGTCCAATGCAATTCGCCGTTCAGGAACATCTTGTGGGCCGTATTGTTGTCATCGATCGGATAATAAATGATTCTGGCCAATTTGACCTTGTCTTTGTCCCAATATTTCGGGTTCGGGACCACGGTCAATTTATCCTGGGGTTTCCATGATTCCAGCATAAAAGGTCCGTTGCTGACCATATTGCCCGGCAGGGTCCAGTCTTTGCCGAATTTCTCAACTACATGCATGGGAATCAATGAGAAAGCCGGGTGTTCCAAAGCGCCCAAAACATAAGGCAACGGCCCGACCAATTCCATTTCAAAGGTCAAATCGTTAACCGCTTTGATTTTCACGGAGTTCGGATCGGCATTTTTGCCGGCATTAAAGGCTTCGGCGCCGGCAATGAACATAGCCGGGAACCAGGCATAAGGAGCAGCTGTTTTGGGATCAAGGGTTCTTAACCAGGATTTCACGATGGTCTGAGCCGTAACCGGCACGCCGTCGCTCCAGGTGGTTTTTCTAAGGTTGAAGGTATAGGTTTTGCCGTCTTTGCTGATTTTCCAGCTCTTGGCAAGGGCCGGCAGAGGTGAGGCATCTTTGGGGTTTACGGTTGTCAGGTTTTCAAAAAGCGCGATGTGGATGCGATGCTCCAAAACACCTTGTTGGAGGCTGGGGTCGATAGATTCGGGTTCGGCGCCGTTGCCGATCTTAAGTTCACCCTTTTGCGCAGCCATGGCCACTGAAAATGAAAAAACTGTTAAAAAAAACACCGCCAAAACTACTAAAATTTTTTTCATACTTCCCTCCTTTTAAAAGATATATGCCATTTTGTTTCCCTAAGGGAACAAATCGAAACTCAAATTAATTAGAGAGAGATCCTATACAAACTAGTGCCTATTTATAGTTGGTTTTTTATGAATATCAAGTTTTTTTTATTAAATGACTCTGAATCATGCAAATATTTGATACTTCATTGATAAAATTTGCATTTTTATAAAAATAGCGATTCCCAAGAAAGAAATTGGGTCTAAAAAACATTAAATTCATCTTTTCAATTAGGAGTCCCCCTTTAAAACCGGCCATATACAAACAGAAAATTTCTAAAAAGGTCACTATTTAGAGAACCCCATAACATTAACAAGATATGGTATATGATTTGCTTATTGACACACAATTGTCATTCTCATATACTTTTCTATAATACAATCTGATTAATTATGCATGAGATTATTTAAAGTTAGAATAATTAAATCATTTACATAGATGAAAGATATTACATTAGAATAAATTAATTGTTAATAAAAATAATATTTATATTTTTAAAATGTATTATATTTAGCTTAAATAACATTAATATTAAACTTAAAACTAAAAAAATAAAACCAGTGTAATTCAGAGAAATGGTTTAATCAGATCCACCAAATTCATAAAGGAAACCAAATAAAGATGCAGCTTAATCGAATTCTGGCAAAGGATCATGAGGTCACAGTGGATCTCAGTTATGAAAGCTGGAAAAACGAAAATCGATCCATTTTGGAGACTTTTCCCCAAAAAGAGGTTTTGATAGCCTTTACCGGAGGCAAAGACTGCTCGATCATTTTGGAATTTCTCATACAAGCCGGTAAAGAATTCTCTTTCACCTTTCAGACGCACGCTTTTTTATTTCCGGTGCATGTGTTTACCGCGGAAGAAAGCTTCAAATTAGATCGCTATTGGAATGCAAGGGGCGTGAAAATCAATTGGCATACGCTTGATCACACGGATGATGAATTTGAGCTTGCGCGAAAAGACGGTTTGAATCCCTGTATTGTTTGCCATCAAAGAAAAAGAGAACATTTTTTGGAGTTTTTAGATCGAAATTTTAAAAAACTCGATTCGGTGGTTATCATTGTCGGATTCACTTTATGGGACCTCGTGAGTTATTCACTGGAGCAGTTGTTGTTTTCGAGCTTATCATCGCGCACATCGGAAACCTCTCCAACAATCGGCGGAAAAAAATTGCAGGATCGTTTCGTGCAAACGTCTCAACGTTTTTATCCATACCTTGTCATGAAAGAAGGCTATTCCATCTTTAAACCGCTGCTGAAATACAATGACCCCGAAATTGTCAAATTCGTTCAAGAAAAGCAAATACCTTTATCGATCGTCGAATGCAAATACAAATCCTATCGGCCGAAAAGATTGTTTGCGGATTGCTATAAGCAGATGAATTTATTTTTCGATTATGATAAAGTACTTTCGTTTGCAAGAGACGCTTTGCATTTGCACGATATGGAACGTTACCGTCATTATTCAAAAGAGGAATTTATCGCGGATATTTTATAAACTTGATCGGAATGAATTTTTGACACCCTAGTTCATCTGAAACCGAATCGACCACCTGTCTTTAATAGCAACGGATTGCGGAATATTGAAGAAAGGAGGTAGCAATGATGGGAGAGAATGTTCTAAGGCATGACCCATATAGCGAATGGTTATGGGATTGGCCGTTTGAAAACAAAGAAATCCTGAACGATCCGAAACACGTCAGGCCGATCGACCAACAAGATATCGTCAATAAACTCAATCAGCTTCACTTTACCGGCGACGCTTTCCAGATCTTCTTTCAAGATATCCATACTCAAGAAAAAATGTTGCTTCGGGCAAAAATAAAATTTTGCACCGAAACGACCGTCGCCTGTTCTTTTTCAGATAAAACGGATTCCGCTTTTAACAACCGGACCCATCAATTAACCCATCTCGCAATAGATGACGGCAAGAATTTGGCTTTAATGCCGACATTTTTGATCTCCCAAGAAAACAAGCATTTTGTGATTCATCTGCCCGATGCCGGGTACGAGGTCAATCAACGCCAAATCAGACGTCATCTTTGCCGCGGCGCCGTTCATGTCGCCTTATTGCAGGACGCCCAAATAAGCCGGGGCCTTTTATTGGAATTCAGTTCTTTTGATTGCCGCGTAAGAATCAAATCATCGATGGAATTCCGCTTCAGCAAGGACGCTCCCATATGTATTTCATTTTATCACGGCATGGAATTATGCCATTCGTGTCTGTGTTATTCGATCCGCGAGACCGTTAACCCGCACCGAGACGATAGAGAAATAGTTCTAAAATTCGTTCAGAATTCAAATCCGATTGCGCCCAACAAACGTCAATTTCGAAATCCACGCCTGCGCTTCAGCCCCGCTCCTTCGGCGGATTTTCTGCATCCTCTTCTTCAAAAACGATTTCATTTCGAAATAGCGGATATTTCTTCCGCCGGATTTTCCGTATGTGAAAATGAAGAAGAGAGCGTTTTCATGGAAGGCATGGCCATACCGGACCTACGTATACAATTTTCAGATCTGTTTTCACTGCAATGTTCCGCAAAGACCGTTTATTGCCGGCTTGAAAATAATCATATTGTCCGATGCGGATTTTCGATCTCGGATATGGACATGCCCAACTATAATCGCCTGCAAAAAATGCTAAATCATGCGCTTGATGGCAATGTTTATCTGAATAATCGAATGGATATGGATGTTTTGTGGGATTTTTTCTTTAAAATCAATTTTATATATCCGAAAAAATATCTTCATATGAAATCCATTAAGAACGATATAAAGAAAACATACCAACTCCTCTATCAAGGAGATAAAGAGGTTGCGTGCCATCTTACTTATCAAAAAAACAACTTTCTTTGCGGTCATCTTTCTATGGTGCGTGCCTATGAAAAAACATGGTTGATCCATCATCATGCGGCAAAAGTGACCGATAACAAACCGGTTGGTTTTCTGCTTGTAAAGCATATTCTGCACTATTTTATTGATATGCATCGTTTACCGTCTTTGAACACCGATTTTTTGATGGCTTATTTTAGGCCGGATAATAAATTTCCGGAAAGGGTTTTTGGCGGGTTTTGTCGCAATCAAGCCGATCCCGGAATATGTTCCATGGATCTCTGGGGCTACTTTGAGAAACTTTTGCCGACTATTTATTCGCCGCTGAATACCGAATGGTCGCTTCGTTCGGCCGATACCGCGGACCTGAATTTATTGTCCGATTTCTATCAAAAAACATCCGGCGGTTTGTTATTAAAAGCCATGGATCTGGACAAAACCGATTTGGACCGGCAACCTCTTGAATCAGTATATGAACAATTGGGATTATTTCGAAAATTAAAAAAATTTAGCTTGTGCTATAATGGCGAACCGTATGCAATTCTTCTTCTGGATCTATCCAATTCCGGTTTAAATATGTCTGATCTATTAAATAATATTAAAGTTATCATCCTTAAAACGAAATTAGTACCGTGGAAAATTCTTACCAATGCCCTTTCGCAATTAATGCACCGATACCGTACGGGACAAATTCCTGTTTTGATTTATCCTTTTGATTATATTATAATGCAAAAGATTCCGTGCAAGAAACAATACGCGATTTGGATTTGCAAAGCCTCACATTTTTACCGTCTGGCCGTGCACATGCAGGAAAGATACAGAATAACTTATTGGAATTAATATAAAATTAAACCATCATTCGAGTTTTCAGACTATGGATATTGAAATTCCATTATATAACAGCCGCCTGATTAAAAATTACATTGAATATTTGCGGACCGCTTATCCGAGTTTGGATATCGATTCAATTTTGACCTATTCAAAATTAACTATTTATCAAATTAATGATTCCGGGTTTTGGTTTACACAACAAAACGCCGATCTTTTGCATGACATTTTAGTTGAAAAAACAGGCGATCCCAATATATCAAGAGAGGTCGGCCGGTTTGCCTCATCCTCCAAGGCGCTGGGGACTGCCAAGCAATATATGATCGGTTTAATGAATATTGCCTCCGTCTATCTTTTGATGGAAAAAATTTACCCGACCCTCAGCCGCGGAGCCCTGATCAAATCGAACCGATTGGCTATCAATAAAGTTGAAATAACCTCCAAGCCGTCCATTAATGTAAATGAAAAACCTTATCAATGCGAAAACCGCATGGGCAGCTTTGAGGCTTTGGCAAAGTGGTTCACCAATGAATTTGCCAAAGTAGATCATCCTGAATGCATTCATAAAGGCGATAAATGTTGCCGGTATATTATCAGCTGGAAAAACTCTCCTTCTTTGCTCTGGAAACGTTTGCGGAATTTCTCTTTTTTATTTTGCAGTATAATTTCTTTCTGCTTTTTTCCATTTTTATCCATTCCTCTTTGGTTGGATCTGAATCTGTCGTTGATTATCATCATTACCGTCGTCGCCATGTATGCCGGCCACCTTGAAAAACGCGAATTAATCAACATAATCAAAACCCAAGGCAATGCTGCCAAAGATTTATTGGACGAGATCAATATTCGCCATGAAAACGCCTTACTCATTCATGAAATCGGCCAGGCTATATCCGCCATCATGAGTATTGACGATTTAATACACAGAGTGATCGTAATAATAGAGCGACGTCTTAGCTTTGAACGCGGCTTGATTATGCTTGCGAATAAAGATGGCGCCAGTCTTGTTTATGCTGTCAGCTATGGTTACAATGAAGAACAAAAATCGATTTTGGAACAAAGCGAGTTCCATCTAAATAACCCTTCTTCGAAAGGACCTTTTGTCTTGGCATTTAAAGAGCAAAAGCCATTCATGATCGATGATATTGGTAAAAATATTCAGGAATTCTCTGAGAGGAGCCAAGCAATAATAAAAACATTGGGTGTTCGATCTCTTATTTGCGTTCCTATTGTTTATGAGCAAAGACCTTTAGGCGTATTGGCGGTGGATAATCCGAAAATCAGGGCTCCTTTTACCCAAAGCGACCTGAATCTGCTTAACGGAGTCGCATCACAATTGGCGATCAGTATCATTAACGCCCTTTCCTTCCAGCGATTGCAGGAAAGCGAGAAAAAATACCGCGATCTGGTTGAGAACTCCAACAGTATTATTATGCGTATGAACCTAAACGGTGAAATCACTTTTTTCAATGAATTTGCACAGCGATTTTTTGGGTTCACTGCAAAAGATGTTATCGGAGCCAATGCGTTGGGAACTGTTTTTTCCACCAATGAAGCCGGCCGAATCGATTTTGAAGAATTATTGAATTTTTTGCGAAATGATCCCAATCACCAATTGGCCACCGAGACGGAAACCATTCTTAAAAACGGCGATAAGGCCTGGATCACCTGGACCCATAAAATGATTTTCACTGAAGAGGGTCAACTTAATGAAATTCTTTCCATCGGCAATGATATCACCGCCCTCAAAAAATCGGCCCGCGAGAAGCAAGTTTTGGAAGGTCAGCTCCAGCAAGCCCAGAAAATGGAAATCATCGGGACTTTGGCCGGCGGCGTGGCGCACGATCTCAACAATCTTTTGGCCAGCATTATCGGCTATCCCGAGATTATGTTGCTGGATTTGCCCAAAGACAGTCCTTTGAAAAAATCGATCGTGAATGTAAAAAAGGCTGGAGAAAGAGCGGCCGCCATTGTGCTGGATCTCTTAACCTTGGCCCGACGGGGGGTGCCGATCAAAGAGGTGGTCAACCTGAATCTGACCATTAAAGAGTATTTAAACAGTCCTGAATATGAAACATTAAAACGCTTTCATCCGAATGTTGAAGTGGATTTGAACCTCGATGCCAATCTGCAAAATATCAAAGGCTCTTCCGTGCATCTTTCCAAGACGCTGACGAACTTGGTTTCCAATGCCGCCGAAGCCATGCCTAACGGCGGCACTATCTGGATCGCAACCATTAACCGCCATGTATCCAGCCAAACTTTGGTGGGTAAAGATAACCTTCCTGAAGGGAATTACGTCATCTTGACGGTTACGGATAACGGTATCGGTATTTCGGAAACGGATAAAGAAAAAATATTCGAGCCTTTCTACACCAAAAAAAATATGGGCCGGAGCGGCACGGGATTGGGCATGACCGTGGTTTGGGGTACGGTAAAAGATCATAAGGGCTATATTGACATCCAAAGCAAAGTGGGCCGGGGCACTCGTTTTGCGTTCTATTTCCCTGCTTCTCCGGAAGCGCTGCTTGCGATAAATGACCGGCTGCCCTTGGAAGCCTACATGGGCAAAGGCGAATCCATTTTAGTGGTGGACGATTTAAAAGACCAACGGGAACTAGCCGCCCAAATGCTGCAAAAACTGAATTATTTCGTTAATACGATGGATAGCGGCGAAAATGCCGTTGAATATCTGATTCATCATAAGGTTGATCTGGTGCTTTTGGATATGATGATGGATCCCGGTATTGACGGACTGGAAACATTTCGCAGAATGCGGTTAGTCAATCCATTGCAGCGAGCTATTATTTTCAGCGGTTATTCCGAAACCGAGCGTGTTAGAGAAGCGGAACATCTGGGTGTCGGCGCCTTTATCGGTAAACCGTTTCTTATTGAAAAGATCGGATTAGCCGTTAAAAACGAATTGACCAAACATTGATTGAGATCTCCACGGTAAATTTGTTCTGCCGCAAAACGCTAAAATATCGAGGTTTTAATTTTCCGCCCCGAACGTAAACTCAGATACTTATGTGGAGAACAAATTTACCGTGTTGAGATCTCTTTATTATTTGACATATCTTTCCTGTTTTTTTATACTCCATTGCTCAGTAGCCCCTTTGAACATCCGGAACCGCTAAAGGAATGAATTTTTGTCCAGGATACGCTTTGCAAAAATAAATAAAATCGGGTTTCAGTTCTGGCTTTTATTTATCCTCTTGACCTCGCTCTCTTTTTCCCAGGAATCTCAGCCGCTCATTGCTCCCGCGGATAAGCCTATCGTGATTCAAGTTAAGAATATTGAATTTACCCTTAAAAAGAAAGGCATCGATATTGTGCTGATCACTCTGAATCAGCCGGCTGCCATAAACCTTTTTGCACTGGAT
>RPPU01000069.1 GCA_003819975.1 Desulfobacteraceae bacterium | reverse complement strand
TGATCACTCGGGTAAAACCCCGCCGCCATTTGTCTATGTGATAGGCAATGTCAGTGGCAAAATAAGTATATTGGCCGTCCGATTTCCTCAGCACCCGGTCTTTGTCATCCCCAAAAGCCGCGGTGTTGATCCAAAGAGCTCCCTCTTTCTCATAAAGCCCGCCTTTGGCGCGGATCATCTGCAGGGTTTCTTCCAAAAGCCCGTTGCGGACCAGACTGCTTTCCGTAAACCAATTATCATAATGAACCCTGAACTCGGCCAGATCTTGTTTGATCTCTTGCAGCATGCGCTCCATACCCTGCTCGCTGCAATAAACCACCGCTTGCTCCGGCGACAGAGCCGATAAATCGGTCTGGGCGCCGATGGCCTTGGCCAATTCCAGGATATATTCGCCTTGGTAGCCGTTTTCCGGAAAAGCCCGGGTCGGATCCGATATCTGTTTATAACGGGCATAAATGGATTCACCCAGCAACCGGACTTGCTGACCCGCATCGTTGATATAATATTCACGAAAAACGTCATATCCCATAAAAGCCAGAATACGGCACAGGGTATCGCCCAACGCGGCGCCCCGGCCCTGGCCCAAGTGCAAAGGACCGGTCGGGTTGGCGCTGACGAATTCAATCATGATCTTTTCTCCGGCCCCGAGTTGGCTGCTGCCGTAAGCGTCTTTTTGAGTCACGATGCTTGTAAGTAATTGATGCCACTCTTGATCGTTCAAACGGAAATTGATGAATCCCGGTCCGGCCATCTCGATTTTCGCCAAAAAGTCTTCCGTACCCTGGAGATGGTCTATAATGATCTGGGCGATTTCGCGCGGTTTTTTCTTTTGAGAAGGCGCCAACACCAAGGCGAGGTTGGTCGCAAAATGGCCATGGTCGGGGTTCTTGGGAATCTCTACGACATAATCGGGCAACACGGTCTTCTGAAGGCTTTGGTCTCTAAAACATTGTTCAAGCGTTTGAGTCAAAAGGTCTCGTAATTTTTTCTGCATTTTTTCCTTAATCCCGGACACTCTTAAATTTAAAAAAAAGGGGATGGTCCAACTTGGTAAGCAGCTTGGAATCCCTTCACATTCAGGTAAAAGCCTGCTTGTTTTCCAAATCTTTTAATAGGATCTGAAGCATTGCAAGCAATTCATTTTCAAGATTAACCGATTGTTTGATATATATCAAGCGATTGATTAATTCAAGAATCAAGGTATAAATCGTTTGACTTTGGGACAAGTTTTCATTAAGTTACAAAATTTGCATTGTAAATCTGCAGCCAAACGTCGCTGCCGAAGGAATGCTTTAGAAATCAATTGGTTACGACCTATTGAGAAAAAAAATAAACAGGTTTAAAATTTGGCATTTCTTTATAAATGTTCACTATTGAAGAATATGATTACGATTTACCTGAAGACCTGATAGCCCAGGTTCCGGCCGGCGCCAGGGATCAATCGCGCCTGCTGGTTACGGATCGCGGCAACGAATCTTTGAGCGACCATTTTTTTTCCGATTTACCCGGTCTGCTAAAACCCGGGGATCTGCTGGTGGTCAATAATACCAAAGTAATCCCCGCCCGGATCTATGGCCGCAAAGAAAGCGGCGGTGAAATTGAGCTCTTAATCTTGAATCAGGGGGAGTCCAATCACCCGGCCCCCAATGTCCGCTGGGCTCTTTTAAAGGCTTCCAAGCGTCCGAAAATCGGAGGACGCCTGCTCTTTGATTATGGCGTGACGGGAAAAGTAGAAGATTTAAACGAGGACGGCCTAACCTTGATCGCTTTTGAAGGTCCGGTTTCGATCGATACTTTTTTGGAAAAATACGGCAGCATGCCTTTGCCTCCTTATATTAAAAGGAACCGGGCCGATGAACGCCGAAGCATGGACCGTGAACGTTATCAAACGATTTTTTCCCAACGCAAAGGGGCCGTGGCTGCGCCTACCGCGGGTTTGCATTTTACCAAGAACCTGGCCCAAGCCTTAAAAGAGGCCGGTATCCCCATGGTCAGTCTGACTTTGCATGTCGGGCACGGCACTTTCCGGCCGGTGCGCGTTCAGGACATTCGCGAACACTATTTGGGTGAAGAGAGCTATCTGATCACCCCCAATACAGCCCGGGCCGTCAACATGGCCAAAAGAGAAAAGCGCAGGGTGATTGCAGTCGGCACCACGGTTGTGCGCACCCTGGAAAGCGCAATAGGTCCGTATGGGGAAATAAAGGCCGGTAAAGGCAAAACCGGCCTTCTGATCGCACCCGGGTTCCGTTTTCAGGTAGTGGACGGCTTGATCACCAATTTTCATTTGCCCAAGTCTTCGCTGCTTTTCCTGGTCTCGGCCTTTTCAGGGCGAAAATTATGCAAAAGCGCCTATGCCCGGGCCGTTAAGAAGAGATATCGTTTTTACAGCTATGGCGATGCCATGCTGATTTTATGATGGGTCGTAGATCTTGAAATTCAGGGTTCTTTATCAAAGCAGTGCGCAAACAAGCGCCAGGTTGGGTGAGCTTGAAACGCCCCATGGGTCGTTCCCTACGCCGGTTTTCATGCCGGTCGGAACCCAGGGCTCGGTCAAGGCGCTCGCACCCGATGACTTGGAAGAATTAGGCGCCCGCATCATCCTGGGAAATACTTATCATCTTTATCTGCGACCGGGACATTTGCTCATTGAAAAATTAGGCGGATTGCATGGTTTCATGAACTGGCCGGGGTCCATTCTGACCGACAGCGGCGGGTTCCAGGTTTACAGCCTGGCGACCTTAAGAACGATCACGGACCAGGGCGTTTTTTTTCAATCGCACCTGGATGGGTCCAAACATTTTATCGGGCCCAAAGAGGCCATGAACATTCAGCAGGCATTAAAATCCGATATCATGATGGCCTTTGACGAATGCGCGCCCTTCCCGTCCGAATACGATTATGTGCGCAATTCCGTGCGCCTGACCCGGCTTTGGGCCGAACAATGCCTGGCTGAAAAAAAACCGGGCCCCCAAGCGCTGTTCGGCATTGTGCAAGGCGGGACTTATCCTGATCTGCGCGAACAAAGCGCCAAGGAACTTGTAGCCCTGGATTTTGACGGTTATGCTTTAGGCGGCCTGGCGGTCGGAGAAGATCCCGATACACGCGTCAAAGTGATCCGGGCGACCATCCCGCATTTGCCGCGTCACAAACCGGTTTATTTGATGGGCGTGGGCCGGCCCGAGGATATCCTTGAAGCCGTCAATCTGGGCGTGGACATGTTCGATTGCGTCATGCCCACGCGCAATGCGCGCAACGGGACTTTGTTTACCAATCAGGGCCGGATCGGCATTAAAAACGCCTGCTATCGGGAAGATCAGCGGCCCCTGGATGAAAGTTGCGGATGTTATACGTGTGCCCGTTTTTCCAGGGCTTATCTCAGGCATCTGTACCTGGC
This sequence comes from Desulfobacteraceae bacterium, assembly GCA_003819975.1. The sequence continues at coordinate 8,834 of RPPU01000069.1, read as the reverse complement.
CAAGGAACTGTTGGCCTACCGCCTGAATACGATTCATAATCTTTACTATTATGTTCATTTTATGGAAAACATCCGGCAAGCCCTCCGCGATGAACGGTTTCCGGAATTCCGGGAAGAATTTTATAAACGACAAAAACAAGCAGAAAACACATTTTAAGCCTGAAAAGGCGGTTTTAAATAAGAAGGAGGTTCTTTATCATGTTTGACGTAGCATATGCCATGGGTGGCGCCGGTACCGGTACAGGTGCGGCAGGAAACGGTTTTATGTCCTTCCTGCCTTTTATAGCGATCATCGTTGTTTTTTATTTTTTATTGATCCGTCCCCAGCAGAAAAAAGCCAAACAACAACGCGAAATGCTGGCCGGCATCAAAAAGGGCGACCACGTCATCACCACCGGCGGGCTCTACGGTGAAGTCACCGGTTTGACCGAGAATACGGTCACCATGGAAATCGCCCCCAAGGTACGGGTCAAGTTCGCGCGCGGTTCGATCGCCGCGATCACAAAGAAGGAAGAAAACCAATAATTTGCAGTAAAAGCTAAAAAGCATTCATTGCCCTGTTGCAATCGAGACAGGGCCATTCTTTTTTTTAAAAGGAGCTGGCCGTGATAAAAAGTCTAACCTGGCGAGGCATTGTATACGCAGCTTTGATTTTAGTAGCATTGTTCCTTTTGATTCCCAGTGTCTCCACGGACCTGCCGCCCTGGTGGCCGAAATTTTTACAGGAAAAGAAACTGAGCCTGGGACTGGACCTTCAGGGCGGCGTGCATTTGCTCTTGGATGTTAAAGTGGATAAGGCTGTGGAAAATGATATTGAACGGATCGCCGATAATCTGCCGGATGATTTGCGCAAGAAGCACATCCGTTATCAGGAACTGACGGCCAAAGACACCACCGGGATCGATATCACCCTGATGCGCAAAGAGGATGAAAAAAATTTCAAAGAGCTGATTGAAAGAGAGTACCGCGACTTTGATCTGCAACCCGGGCCCTTCAAGGAAAACGGAGTGGCTTTTCAATTGATCATGCATGATCAGGCCAAAACCAAGACCAAAAAATCAGCGCATGAACAAGCCTTGGAAACCATCCGGAACCGCGTGGATGCCTTGGGCGTCAGGGAAGCCGATATCCGGCGCCAAAAGGATACGCAGATTCTCATTCAGTTGCCCGGACTTAAAGACCCGCAAAAAGCCATTGACCTGATCGGCAAAACCGCGTTGTTGGAATTTAAGCTCGTGGATGAAGAGAATATGTTGGGCGGCGATTGGCAAAATGAACTTCCGGCCGGGGACGAAATTCTCTATGAGACCGAAATCAACGATAAAGGCGAACGAACCAAAAGACCCTGGCTTTTGAAACGGCGCGCAGTCTTAACCGGTCAATCCCTTAAAGATGCCGGGCAGACCATCAGCCAGCAAACCAACCGCGCTATTGTTTCTCTTTCCTTTGATGCCCAGGGCGCCAGAAAATTCGAACAAATCACTGAAGAAAACCAGGGCAAACGTTTGGCGATCGTTCTGGATGATGTGGTCTATTCCGCTCCGAACATTCAGGAAAAAATCTCCGGCGGCAATGCCGTGATCACCGGCAATTTCACCGACCAGGAAGCCCGGGAACTTGCCCTGGTGCTAAAAGCCGGCGCCCTGCCTGCCCCGGTGGCTGTTATGGAAAAACGGTTGGTCGGGCCTTCGCTTGGTAAAGATTCCATTGCTAAAGGATTAAATGCCGGTATGATTGCCTCCCTGGTCGTGATCGCCTTCATGTTGATTTATTACCGGCTATCCGGCCTTTTTGGCAATGTGGCCATGGCCCTTAATATCCTTTTTATCCTGGCTTGTATGGCGGTGGTCGGTGCGACTCTGACCTTACCCGGTATTGCCGGCATTGTCTTGACCATCGGCATGTCCGTGGATGCCAACGTACTTATTTTTGAACGTATACGGGAGGAATTGCGTTTCGGTAAAACCGCTTTGGCTGCCAGTCAAGCCGGCTTCGAGAAAGCGACCATCACGATCTTTGACGCCAACCTGACGACTTTGATCACGGCCATTGTGCTCTATCAATTCGGTACCGGCCCGGTCAAAGGCTTTGCCGTCACTCTGGCTTTTGGTTTGATTGCCAACTTTGTTACCGCGGTTTTTATGACCAAAGTCATTTATGACTATCTCTATGGTTTTAAACGGTGGCAAAAAATCAGTATCTAGTTTTTTTGATTGAAATCAAAAAAACTTAAATTCCGGCTTCCCGGCTCAAGAACGGCGAAACCGGATCAGGTTGGCGGAAGAAAACCGCAAAGATAAAAGCAGTTAAATTTTCATTTATCGATAAAGGTTCGTCGATAGTTTGAAATCTGAAGTCTAAAGGGAGATAAGAGATATGTTCCAATTAATGAAACCAGACACTAAAATCGATTTTGTCGGGAAAAAAATGTTTTTCATCGGCCTTTCGCTGATTGCCATTATCGTCTCGGTCGTTGCTCTTTTTGCCAGAGGCGGTCTCAACCTGGGGGTCGATTTCTCCGGCGGCATTGTCATTCGCGCCCAATTGGATCAAAAACAAAAACCGGAAGATATCCGTCAGGCCTTGAAACCGATCCAATTAGAAGATAGCATTATCCAGGAAGTCCAGGGCGATAAAAATGAATATCTTATCCGGGTGGTAAAGCCAAAGGTTGATCTGAGCAATCTTGATGAAAAAACCAGGAAAAACCTTACGGCCAAGTTCGGTGAGGCCGTAAAACTCAATGATCTGGACAAGCTGGATGAAAAAACCCGCGAAGTTCTAGTCTCCCAATATTTGAATGCCTTGGACGGCAAAGTGCAACAGGCCTTAATTGCCCAATTCGGCCAGGGCGTGGATATCACCCAAGTCGAAATGGTCGGACCCACGGTCGGCAAAGAACTCAGGGAAAAAGCGCTCTTTGCCCTGCTTTTTTCTCTGCTCTTTATGTCCATCTATATTTCCTGGCGCTTCGAATTCAAACTCGTTGTGAGCGCGGTCATGGCTATCGCTCTGATTTTAGTTGTCCTGTTTGCCCGCGGTTCTAATCTATCGGTAGTTTGGTTGAATATCATTGCCCTCTTGGTCAGCCTTCTGCTTATGTGGGCTTTGCGCTTAAAATACGCCTTGGGCGCGATTATCGCTTTGATCCATGACGTCATTATCACGGTCGGCGCTTTCGCCATTACCAACCGGGAAGTGTCCCTTACGGTTGTGGCTGCTTTGCTCACCATTGTGGGTTACAGCCTCAACGACACCATTGTCATTTTTGACCGGATCCGGGAAAATGCCCGCAAAGGAACTCATAAAAATTTCGGGGATCTGATCAATCTCAGCGTTAACCAAACCTTGAGTCGCACGATTCTGACCAATCTGACCGTTTTCGCGGTGGTCATCGTTCTGTTTGGCTGGGGCGGCGATGTGATCAATGACTTTGCCTTTGCCATGCTGATCGGATCTATTGTCGGAACGTATTCCACCATTTACATTGCCAGCCCGATTATTTTGATTTGGGAAGGTCGCCTTTTGAATAAAAACAACAAAGTTAAAGCTTAACTTTAACCTACCTTTCCTTTCACAAGGCCCTGTCTTTTAGCAGGGCCTTTTTTATTAGATTATTGTTGATTTAATCCTGGCGTTGACCTTAAAAAGGATACGATTTCTCCTGGCTGCGCTCGTCGAAATGACATAGGAGGCAAAATCTTCCTTAGTTAATACCGGATATCTCAAAAATCAAAAAACGAACCAGATGATTATTAAAAATACTGTAACTTTCAGCACACTCATTCTTAAAACGGTATTTTTGAGATATCCTTTAAACAACGTCGATCATGTCATTTCGACCGCAGGGAGAAATCGTATAAAATTCCATATTCCTGGAATGCATTTTGAGTGGACTTTACAAAATAATTATCAAATAAACTTTTAGCCGGAAATAATAGAAAATTTATAATTTTTTAACCTATCGACAAAACCCCATCAATTGTTTAAAATATCAACCTTATGCCGGTTAAAAAACCTTCAACTCGATTCTCCATGCCTTCAGCCCTTTCCCGCAAGCGGATCATCCTTATCACCATTGCCATTATCCTATCAGGAACCGGTATCTGGGTCTGGTATTATTGGTCCGCTTCAGTAAAAGACAATCCGCAACTCAATTATATTTTGTTCGAAAAAAATGCGGAGCAGATTCAGGTGCCGGCCGGCGAAACCCTGCAAGCCGGGCCCCGGGATCAATTGAAAATTCTGGAGATCAGCACCAGTATTTTTCATAACAAAGGCGTCCGTTTGACTTCCGTCGGTTTTGATGTCAATGCCCTGCTTAATGACAAATTGGTCATCGAAACCCTTCTGCCTCAAAATGAACTTCCCGACCGGTATCGATTTAGAATAGAAGTCAAGCAATATAATCTGGAGATCGGTTCCATTGAGCTTCACGTAGAACCCATGGTCGAAGATTGGATCGGCTTGGCTGAAAAAACCATCGATAAAAACCGGCGTATCGTCGTTCTGGAAAAAGCGTTGCAGCTTCATCCGCAGGATAAATTGATCCAAAACAGGATATTGGAAGAATTTCGATCACAGCATAAATGGCCGCAAATGGCCAAGTTGCTGGAAGAATTCGCCAAGGACCAGCCCAGCGAAAAAATATTAAACGAATTGATAACGGTCAATGAAAACCTGAAAAAACCCGACGAGGTGGCTGCCGCCTTGCGTCGGCTTTTAAAATTAAATCCTCAAAATATTGAAGTGCGCACACGGCTGGCCCGGTTATTGGAAGAACAAAAAAAACACTCTGAATCCATTACGGAATATGAAACGTTACTGAAACAAACAGGGCCGGAAAATCAACTACCTCTCTATAAAACCTTGGGTTTTCTTTATACCGAAACCGACCGAATCAAAGACGCCATTGCCGTCTTTCTCAAGGCTGTGGAATTGGATAAAAATGACGCCAATCTTTATTACAATCTGTCCAATTTATATGCGAAAAACAACGACACGGAACAGGCCGACCTTTATCTGACCAAAGCGTTGGAATTCAAGGCCGATGACAATGAAAGCCGCCTCAAACTGGCTGAGAGCTTAATAAAAAAACAAAAATACGGGGAAGCTGAAAAATATCTCACAGAAATTTTGGATAAAGATCCCGATTCTCTCAAAGCCCTGCTGTTGACTGCTCGGCTTATGGATGTTAAAAAAGACAAGCCCGGGCTGAAAAGCATTTATGAAAAAATCCTGGCTTTGAACCCGGATAACGGGATTGTTCTTTATAATCTAAGTGTTTTGGAATTTGAACAAGGCGATTTCGGCAAAGCCCAAACTTATCTAAAAACTCTTTTGAAAAACAATCCCCAGGACCCGGAAGCCCATAATCTGCTTTTTGAAATCCATAAAAAACAAAAGCAAGATGACGCGGCCTTAAAAGAAGCCCTGTTCCTGGCGGAACTCAGACCCGCCGAACCCTCTTATTATCGCTATATTTTTGAATATTTGAATCGTAACAACCGGCATAAGGAAATGATTCCGATTTTTCAAAAAGGCTTGATAAAAAATCCGGGGCAAAAAGAATTACGCGAATATTTAGTTCTGGCTTTTCTCAAAACCGGCCAGGAAATCCCGGCCATGGAACAAATCAAAGAACTCATCAAGTCCCAACCCCGAAATATTAATTTATGGCTGCAACTGGCCAAACTCCAGGAAAAGCAGGAGCTGCTCAAAGAGGCCTTGGAATCGTATCAAAAAATTTTGGATCTGAACCCCGATCATACCGAAGCCGAGGAAGCTTATCTCCGTCTAAAACTTGAACTTTTGCACCAAAAACCCGAATGATGTCAAAACCGCATTATCACGTTACGGCCGGCTTGATCCGGCGCCAGGATTGCTTGTTGATCGCCCGTCGGCCGGCCGGAAAACATCTGGCCGGTTTATGGGAATTCCCCGGCGGCAAGCAAGAAGAAGGCGAAACGTTAAAGGAATGTCTGGCTCGGGAACTCAAGGAAGAATTGGGCCTGGAAGTTGCGGTAGGTGAACTCTTTATGAGCGTCGCACATGAATATGAAACCAAGTTCGTCACCTTGCATTGCTTTCTTTGTAGCCTGGTGCAGGGCACCCCGTCCGGACTGGAAGGCCAGGAATCCCGTTGGGTTCGGGACGAGGAGTTAAAAGAGTTTGCCTTTACACCACCGGATAAAATAATAATTGATCGCTTGCTGCTGAAGAGACAGGTTTAAGAATGATAAAATCAAGATCATTATTCACCGCCCACTTCAGGGATTGTTTGAACATACAATCCCGCGTTCGAGACGCAGAGCGCGCAGAAGTTTCTTATTTTTTTGCTTTTTATAATCTCTTTGCGCTCTCTGCGTCCTTTGCGGTGAATATTTCTTTTTTATTTTCCAGGAGATAGAAAATGAACATGGAAGAACTGCTACTCAAAACCCGCAGCTGTCGTCGGTTTTATGAAGATTACGCAATCGGCATGAAAATCCTGCGCGGCCTGGTTAATTTAGCCCGGCTTTCCGCTTCCGGCGCCAATCTGCAGCCCTTGAAATACCTGCTTTGCAACCAACCGCAAAAAAACGCCCTGATTTTTCCCCAATTGGGCTGGGCCGGTTATTTAAAAGATTGGCCGGGTCCGTCTGCGGGAGAAAGACCTTCAGCTTATATCATTGTTTTGGGAGACCAAACCATTACCAAAAACTTCGGCTGCGATCACGGCATTGCCTCCCAAAGCATTTTACTCGGTGCAACCGGCTTGGGCTTGGCCGGTTGTATCATTGCCGCGGTGAAGCGCGACCCACTCCGTCAAGAACTCTCCATTCCCGATCACCTTGAAATCCTGCACGTGATCGCTTTGGGCAAACCCAAAGAAAAGATCGTCATCGATCCGCTCGGCCCGGACGGCGATATCAAGTATTGGCGGGATAAAGATACGGTCCACCACGTGCCCAAAAGGGCATTGGATGAGATTATATTATAGAAGGAAAAGGCTGGCTATTAGCCGAAAACAAAAATTTTCAAACCCTATTTTTGATAGCAACCGGCTCGGTTATTCCGCTACATTACGGGGTTCAAGCACCAATTGGATGCCTTTAAGAATTTCTCGAATTCGTTGCATAGATAAAACACCTATTTTTTCGATTAAAGAATCCTTATCGACCGTAAATATCTGCGACACATTTATCACACTCGGTTTAGGCAAATTGGCTTCGCCTTGATTGAGGAGCACATTGCCCGGCGCTTCGGCCCGCTTTAAGTTGGAGGTTAAGGCACAGATGACCACTGTCCGAATCCGGCTTTGATTAAAAAGATTGTTTTGAACCACCACGTGCGGATGACGATAACCCGGACCCGAACCTTGGGGATCTCCCAAATCGACCCAATAAATATCGCCTTGTTCGATTACCATTGTCCCTCCACCAAATTGCGTTGCTTGGAACGCATGCTCTTCTGAAGGGTCTTCCCTCCGCTATCGACCTTTTCATCATCATAGGCTAAATTTATTGAATGCAACAATTGTAAATTCTCGTGATGCGCTATAAATTCCTGAACTGCCAGGGCAAATAAACGGCTACGAGATATCTGTAACTCTTTTGATATGGCCTCAATTTTCTGAAATAACTCATCATCTAACGATATGGCTGTTTTAACACCCATATTTCATACCTCCGGCATTATTGATAGTATAACCTTTCATGCTTACTATTGTCAATACCATTGAGAATAAAATGCAATAAACCTATAATATTCAAATATTTATATTATAAGCGGTAATATCAAATATTCAAGCGATCAAAAGATAACCCTATAGGTGCATAAAATATAACGCAAAACGTATAGGGATGATTGTTTTCCCAGTCAAATTGAAAAAATCCCTGCTGATGCAAGAATACACTGTAAGTGGATTCAAGAAAAACCATGAATTGCCATCAGACCGCTCATTCATCCTGAGCTTGTCGAAGGATGAATTTTACTATCACGTAATGCTCACCCTTCGACAAGCTCAGGGTGAGCTGGGGATAGCCCTAGAAAAAATCTGCATCGTTGGGGTTAACATGCGAAGTACCGAAAAGGGTGTTGGAAGGAATTATTAGGTACTTAAAAAATGAACCGCTACCAAATCGAAAGCACAACTGTGATTGCAATGATCAATAGTAGTATGAATGTAAAAAAGACAGGATTTTTAAAAGAGACATGTCCAGACGTAATCGATGCATCATCCTCCAAACCAAATATCCAGACATCATGAAACAAGATTCCTAAAAAATCTGCGGCGTTAATCCCAGCGATGAAACCGACCGTAGCAAAAGAACCAACCGCAAACCAGAAAGCATCGATATGGAATTTGGCGTTGCCTCGATCATTTGAGACAAAAATCCAAATAATAACCGCTAATATTGCGCCGATCACGGCACATAAGACAGCCATGGCGATTCGATCGAGAATAGTGACTTTCGATTTCATTTTTTGGAATCTTATTCAGAGAAGAAATGTCTAAATCCATAGGGGCGAGTCACAATTTCCTTTTGAAATTGTCTTCAAAACCCGCCTCTACCAAAAAGCCTTTGTACCTTGGCGACACTGGAGCAAGATCTTCTTGATCCAAATGGCGGGCGCACGGCCGTGCGCCCCTACACCCGTACTACTTGAATCTTTCATCTTTTTTTTTGGTGAGACCCCTATTTCGCCAACTTGGCTTTCAAAGCTTCCGTAAACTGGAACAGATCGCCGACCACGCCGTAATCGGCCACTCGGAAAATGGGCGCTTTTTTGTCTTTGTTGACCGCGATCACGGTTCCGGCGCCGCTGATGCCGGCCACATGCTGGAACGC